>CACIIZ010000012.1 GCA_902586855.1 uncultured Alphaproteobacteria bacterium
GAAATTGAAAATGAAGGTTCGATCGTTGTTGACTCGAAGGGTGTGCGAGCCTCAACTGAAACTACCGACTGTACTTTGATTGCTAGTGCCGACACCTTTCAAGATATCTTATCCGGTGAAACGAACCCCACCTCAGCATTTATGAGTGGTAGCCTTAAAGTTGAGGGTAGTATGGGCGTTGCAATGCAATTAGGAAACATACTTGGCTGACAAACCATTAAATCCCTTACCTAAACTAGGAATCAAACTTGTTGGCGGTGGGATATTAGATTATGTCCAAACTGAAGACAGAAAATACATTAGATATGGTTTCTGGGAAAAAGGAGATAAAGCAACAGTAATTATTCTCCCAGGAAGATCAGAATACATAGAAAAATATTATCCAGTTATCAAGGAATTTCTGCGTAGGGATCTCTCGGTTCTGTGCATAGACTGGAGGGGGCAGGGCCTTTCACAGAGACCTTTGGGTAGGAAGGATATTGGTCATGTCAAAAGTTTCTTTGAGTATCAGATAGATCTAGAAACCGTGCTAAAAAAACTTGAGGACAAATTGTCCTCGAGATACACCATACTTCTAGGTCATAGTATGGGCGCGTGTATTGGTCTAAGACACTTGCTGAGAGGTTCAAGTTTTGATTGTGCCATTTTTTCTAGTCCTTTGTGGGGCTTGCCTTTATCAGGTTTCACTGTTTCCATTTTAATACCCATTTTCAACCTAGCAATTTCTTTAGGTCTTGGACTTCTAACATACCCCTATAAGATTGATGGTTTCCAAATTATTAACAAGCCTTTTGAGAAAAATATTCTGACCAGAAATGCCACTGCCTATCATGAAATGAGGGAAAATCTTCTAATTGATCCTAGATTAGGCTTGGGGCCTCCTACGTTGAGCTGGTTAGTTACACTCAGTACTGAACTTACGAAATTAGCAAAGATGCCACCACCTGATATTCCACAACTTACTTTGGTAGGAGAAGAAGATAAGGTAGTATCTAAGGATTCTATATTTACTAGGATGGCTAGAACACCAAAGGGACATACACATATAGTACCAGAGGCTTATCACGAAATTTTTTTTGAAACCAAAGAAGTCCAGGAACAGATCTGGCAAAAGATAGATGAGTTTCTAGACATCAACCTTACAGAAAATTCTGTTCACTAATTTCATATGATATTAGCCAGAATTGGCAAAGGCTCCTCATGAGTCCTTCTATCTTTGAGAGCTATGATCCTACCAAATTTAAATATTACCCCTACAGCTACAACATGCTTTCCGGTGAAACAAGTCCTGTAAATTTAACGAATAAGTTGGCATATCTTTGATACCTTTTCTTACCTTACGAACAGGGCTTACTCTCTAAATTTGGTTAGGCCAATTAATTCAATAAACGATGGCATTATACCATCAACTATTATACTAACCCCGTCCGCATTTGGGTGAAGCTTGTCTTCCTGAAAATACTTTTCCAGCTGATCATCTTCTTGTTCCAAGATGGGTGATAACAGATCTTGATACAAAATTAAATCAAACTCATTTCCTAAATCTTCGTAAATTCGGTCAAATTCAATCTTGTATTCCATACCAAAGTTTCTAATTGATTTTATGCCTACTAACAGAATAGGCAAGTTTCTGTTCGTTAACTTTTGTACTATCATTGACAAATTCTTTTTGGCGTTTTTTGGAGGCAAACCTCTTAACATATCGTTAGCACCTAAAGAAACCACAACCCCATCAATATCATCGGTCAAACTCCATTCCAAACGTGCCAAGCCCCCTGCTGTTGTATCCCCAGAAACACCCCCATTTATTAAGCCCACGTTTATGCCTTTATCTAATAAAGCACTCTCCAATTGATTAACCAACCCATCATTCTGTGCGAGACCAAATCCCTGAACCAGGCTATCACCCAAAATTAAAATTGTTAGGGAATCAGATTGCTGTGATGAACTGACCCCAGCAGTAACGTAGAATAAAGCTAATATCATTCCAATTAGTTTATTGTATCTCAGGGGAATGAAACCATATAACACTAGTAACAACCTTTATCATTTAAGCAAAGAACTATGAATATTAGTCCTCTTATCAAAGCGTCTAAACTCTCTTTATCATTCCCAAGTGGGTCTGGTAAGATAGAAATTTTGAAATCAGTAAATTTTTCACTTCATGAGAAAGAGAAAGTAGCACTCGTAGGTCCATCAGGTTCTGGGAAGTCATCGCTTTTGATGCTTTTAGGAGGACTGGAGCAATGCACATCCGGCTCTATCATTATTGAAAATAATGAAATCACTAGTTTGTCAGAAGATGAATTAGCTGACTTCAGAAAAAAATATATGGGCATAGTCTTTCAGTCTTTTCACCTAATCCCCACTATGACAGCTATTGAAAATGTTTGTATACCATTAGAATTAGCGGGCTTTGCGAATGTCAGGAAACGGGCGAGTGGACTTCTCGATGAAGTCGGATTGGCCAATAGATTTGATCATTTTCCAGCACAATTATCGGGTGGTGAGCAGCAAAGAGTTGCAATAGCAAGAGCCCTAGCTGTTGAACCTAAAATAATCCTGGCTGATGAACCAACAGGAAATCTAGATCAAAACACAGGCTCAAAAATCATTGAACTTCTTTTCAGATTGAGTGAGAAAAATAAAAGTAGTCTAGTTGTTGTAACTCATTCCGTTACTCTAGCTAGGCAATGTGACCGGATAGTGGAGCTAATTGATGGCAATACTGTTGAAAAATAAGGATGTGTTGGTTCTATGGTTAACTCGGTCATCAAAATAGCCATCAGGGATCTGCGTGGCGGGTTAGCTAAGTTTCGTATTTTTTTGGTATGTTTATTCTTAGGTGTTTTCGCTATCTCGCTTATAGGTACTTTTAATGTGTCCGTGAAAGCAGGCTTGCAGAAAGAATCCGCGGAAATTTTGGGGGGAGACATTTCCCTTAACTTAGCATACAGAGTAGCCTCTCAGGATGAGATAAATGGGATTAAAGGAATTGCTAGTAGTTTTTCTGAAGTTATATCCTTTCGTACAATGATATCTGATATTAGTGACCCCTCAGACACCAATCATGCTTTGGCACAAGCAAAAGGAATAGATGACAAATATCCTCTGTATGGGAATCTAATTATTGAGCCCGCTATTTCGATTGAAGATGCTCTAAGAGAGAAGAATGGTATTTATGGTTTAATAGCAGAGCCATTGCTCATAGATCAATTGCAGCTAACGATTGGTTCTCTGGTTAAACTAGGTAATTCCACTTTTGAATTACGTGGCAAAATAATTAACTTGCCAGATGCAGGTTCAAATACCTTTAGCCTAGGTTCAAAGATTATCATGTATTCGTCCTCACTTAAAGATTCAGGGTTACTTATACCAGGGACTCTTTATGAAACTAATTATTATATCAAAACGAGTGCATTAGAAAATTTGGAAAATCTCAAAGATACCTTCACTGAAATGTTTTTTGATAGGGGTTTCCGTTGGAGAGATAGAAGAAACCCAGCACCTGGGATAGAATCTTTCGTAGATAGATTAAGTTTCTTTCTTACGGTATTGGGACTGGCTGGCTTAATTATTGGCGGCGTGGGTGTGAGCACTGCTGTTGATTCATATTTAAATCTTAAAAGAGAAACAATAGCCACATTAAAAACTCTTGGAGCCACCTCTTCAACATTAACTAAAATTTACCTGTTACAAATATTGGTTCTATCTCTCACTGGAACTATTGCAGGTGCTGTGGCTGGCAGCGGCACCTTTTACGCTCTAAAACCTCTATTGCTCAGCACAATTCCTTTTCCTTTGAACTTTGATTTTTATCTTGTGCCAATCATCAATGCCATGATCTTAGGAATCCTTATTAGTTTAATCTTTTCATTGATACCCTTAATGAAGGCCTGTGGAGAAAAAGTAACAGATTTGTATCGTTCTAAGTTAATTGACGGTAAATCAAGAATACCCAGCATTAGAGAGGGCATATACGTCAGCGGCTTAATAGCCAGCTTAATAATCCTAATAGTTATCATGGCTCCGGACAAAAAATTGGCAATGTGGTTTATTATAGGAACAATATTTTCATTCTTAGCTCTTAATATAATTTCGTTCATAGCTCAAAAAGCTTGCATGAAATTAAGCTCCTTTGGTAAAATCAACAAGTTGCTAACCTTAAAACTAGCACTTGCGTCTATTGGGAATGGAAGTCGGGAAAATAAGTCAGTTCTAATTTCTATTGGAATAGGGCTAATAGTATTAGCGACTATGGGACAAATAGAAAAGAACCTCGAGACCTCCCTAAAGAAGGATTTACCAGCAAAAGCGCCTGCTTTCTTTTTGATAGACATCCAATCTGGTCAGAAGAAACCATTGATAGATGTTTTGCGGAAACAAAACCTTATCACAGACATTAAAATGGCACCAATGTTAAGAGGTTTTATTACAAAGATTAACAATATTGAAGTTTCTGATCTAAATATAGACCACTGGGCGTTGAGGGGAGATAGAGGGATTACCTATGAGGTTACACCAACAACAGCGCAAAATGTGACACAAGGTGAATGGTGGCCTTCCGACTATAAGGGCCCACCCCAAATTAGTTTTTCTCAAGAAGAAGGTCAAGAACTTGGTCTAGACCTTGGTGATACTTTAACAGTGAATATTTTGGGTAGGGATTTAACTGGTACCATTACGAGTTTCCGGGAGGTGAATTTTGCTACAATGGGTATAAATTTCTTGATGGTTTTTAATCCTCATTCCTTATCTTCTGCACCACACACGCACATTGCCTCAGTGTATGCCTTGCCACAATCCGAAGCTACTATCATAAGAACTATCACTAGAAATTTTCCAAATATAACATCAGTATCAGTGAGAGATACTATTAATAAGGTACAAAACACGCTTGTTAAGCTTTCTCTTGCAGTTAAGTGGTGTGCTCTGCTCATCATTTGCATGGGATTCTTCGTAATTATAGGCGCATTAGCAGCATCTGAACAAAGCCGTGCATTCGAAGCTTCTATTTTAAAAACATTAGGGGCAAGAAAAAGCGTTGTACTATTTAGCTTTGGTTTAAGGTCTCTAATTATTGGTACTATTGCGGGGCTAGTTTCACTAAGTATAAGTGTCATAATGGCTTGGGTCGTAATATCATATTTTCTTAAAAGCACTTACACCTTTAATCTTGATTCAGGAATCTGGATTGTACTAATTGGAATCTCTATAACTGTCATAACAAGCTCTTTATTTGCCATTGGACCTCTAAAATCGAAACCTGCAAAGGTTCTACGAACTGCAGACTGACCTGACGTAGTTAAAAAATATCTAAAAAGGCCTTGAATTTCATTGCGAGAACACCGATATTAGGACAGTTAATCTATAAGATTTAAGGAGATATTTATGGCAGAATTCGATACAATTAGATCAACTTCACAGTCAGACGCGCACGTAAGCATCGACAGCGGCCTTAGAGCTCATATGAATAAGGTGTATGGTTTAATGGCAGTTGCAATGGTAATTACTGGTGCAGTTGCATGGGCTATTTCTGGTTTAGCGACAACAACAGATCCTTCTTACGCAACAGCACAAATGGCAAACGGGACGATGTTGACAGCGCTGGGGTCGGCACTTTATCTCTCTCCTTTGAAGTGGATAGTAATGTTTGCTCCTTTAGGCTTCGTATTCTTTCTCTCAGCTAGGGTAATGAAAATGAGTTATTCAGCAGGACAACTATCTTTTTGGTTGTTCTCTGCCATAATGGGACTTTCTTTATCATCTATTTTCATTGTATTTACTGGTGCTTCTATTGCAAACGCTTTTTTTACTACTGCAATAGCTTTTGGAGCAATGAGTTTATTTGGATATACGACTAAGAAAGACCTGTCAGGCATGGGACGCTTTCTTTTCATGGGCGTAATAGGATTAATAGTAGCGATGATTATTAATTGGTTCACGCAAAGCCCCGGATTAGAGTTTGCTATTAACGTCTTGGGAGTTCTAATTTTTGCTGGACTTACGGCCTATGACACGCAAAATATTAAGAATACATATCTAGGCCTAAGGAGTTCTCCAAATGGAGAGGAGATTGCGGCTAAAGCCGGAATACTGGGAGCCCTATCACTTTACATTAATTTCTTGAATATGTTCATGTTTTTACTGCAATTCATGGGAAACAGAGAATAGAAATTCAGAAATTTTAATACATTTAGAATAAAAAAAGGCCGCAGCACCTGTGGCCTTTTTTATTTTATCTTTGCTTCTTTATATTCGACATGCTTCCTAACAACTGGATCATATTTTTTGACAATCATCTTTTCGGTCATTGTCCTAGCATTCTTTCTAGTTACATAAAAATGCCCAGTGTCAGCCGTTGAATTTAACCGGATCTTTATAGTCGTTGGTTTAGCCATCAGTTTCTCCAGAAATCATTGTCTAACGAACGTTCTACACCGAAAAAGAATGGTGTCAAGCCAACTTCATCCCTCTAATCAATAATGAGGTTAGAAAAGTTTGAAGTGCTAGAACCTTCATTATAGAAAGGAACTCCATTGATATTGGCACCTTCTTTTAAGAATCGAGAAACTTCCTGTAGAACAATTCTTGTTATTATTGGTAGGTCAAAACGTTTGGATTCTTCAATACTAATCCATTGTAAATGACTAAGTTCAGACGAAGCTCCTGAGAAATCATCTAGGTCATCGGCTATTGCCTTAGCATCACAAAGAAAGAACCTTGCATCAAACCTCCTGGGTCTTCCCACCGGGGTTATCGCACGAAACAAAAAAGTTAATTCGGATGCATTTGGACAGAGCCCCCACTTGTGAAAAAATTCCCACCCTTCAACCGCTTTTACATTCCACTTCAAGGGTTTTACCAACTTCAATCCAGTCTCTTCCCAAAGTTCTCGAATTACGGTCGCAGCCAAACCTAGACTTATATTTTTTTCAGTCTCAAGATTTAATAAAGCCTTATCATGGGGTGATAAAATAGAATAAAATGGTACCTTGCTATCATTTTCTTCATATGTTCCACCAGGAAAAACAAACTTGCTTGGCATAAATACAGCATCCTTTCCACGCTGTCCCATCAGGATATTATATTTGGAAGCAACCTTCCTAAAAAGAACTACTGTTGCCGCATCCTTTACTGGGACACCGTCAAGTGTTTCACTGTTCACAATTAAAATCTCTATCTTAAAAATAATACTAACAAACTTTAATCGAAAAGATGGTAAAAGGAAAAAAAATAATTAACTTTATCGAAGCTTCTTGTTAGATGAGAAAATCAATGATTGTACCAACCCATGAACAAATTGAGAGAATAACTATTATTTCTGATCAACCATTAGTGTTGGTAGATGCTGATGAGGTGTTGGTGCACTTTGCCAGACCATTCATGAATTACTTAAGAGATAGAGATTATGCACTCCAGCTTAACGGGTATACTCTTCATGATGCGATTCTGGATACAGAATCCAACCTGCCAGTCGATTCACAAACGGCACAGGATTTAGTAGTTAGTTTCATAAAGGAGGAAACACATAGGCAACCGGCGACCGAAGGCGCAATTGAATCGATGCATCATATTTCTAAACATGCACAAATAATTATAATCAGTAACGTACCGAGATATGCCCACGAAGCTAGATTGCAAAATTTCCAAGAATTAAACCTACCCTTTCCTTTTGTAAGTAATGAAGGGCAAAAAGGGCCCGCATTAAAACAAATATGCGACCAAGTCCAAAAGCCTGCTATTTTTATCGACGACAATGCATCACAGATGGCCAGCGCTAAGAAATTTGCACCAAACCTTTACAGATTTTATTTCTCTGGATGTGACTTAGTACGCACCCAAATGCCAATTACAGATACATACACACATAATCCAAAGTCCTGGAACGAAGTAGTAGGGCTTTGCCATGGACTTCTGGCTTAATTTTTATTTATACTCTTAAGGGATTGAAGTAGTTGGTCCGGTATTTTAACTGGTTTTTTTGAATTAGAGTCGACACACACATGAGTGAAAAGGATACGGGCTGCTGTTTTCTTCTCTTTACCGAAAAACAACCCAACTTCGTATTGCACGGATGATCCCCCAATACGATTAACTTTCAGACCCGCCGTAAGGACTCCAGGAAAACCTATTTCGGAAAAATATGTGCATCTAGTTTCAACTACTAGGCCGACTATTGGTCCACTAGGTATAACTAGTGAATTGGTTTTAATCAGCCAACTATTTACCACTGTATCTACATATTCATAAAAAACTACGTTGTTCATATGCCCATAGACATCATTATCACGCCATCGGGTAGTCATTTCTTCAAAATAAGCATAGTCTTGTCTAGAAGTTGGTTTCATTCTCATTTTATTAATTCCTTTCCAATTACAGGATACAAAAGTTTAGGAGGGCGACAAGTGGCTTTTAAAGGATTACTTTTTGATAAAGACGGTACTTTATTTCATTTTCAAGAAAGCTGGGGCGAGTGGATGAGTCAAATCATAAACGAACTAACAACTGGCTCCACAAGGGATAGGAAGATGATGGCAAAAGAACTTGGTTTTGATTTAAACCAAAAAACTTTCCTTAAAGAAAGTGTATTCATCGCAGGTGCTGCTGGGGAGTTTCTCTCTATAATTGAGCCGTACTCGAGAAGATTAAAAGGAAATAGACTGCGTGAATTTATTACTAGTAAGTCTGTCAAACTGATCCAGGTTCCAGTAACTAATCTACCTCAATTGTTCGATCAGCTTAAATCACAGAATATTTTCCTGGGCATTGTCACCAATGACTGTGAAGAACCTGCAAAATCACAATTAGAGTCAGCAAAAATTCTTGATTATTTTGATTTTGTTGTCGGTTGTGATAGTGGCTACGGCGCAAAACCAGAGTCAGGGCAACTGATTGAATTTCTCAATATTTTTGATTTAAAGTCATATGAGGTCGCCATGATAGGAGATAGCACACATGACCTCATGGCAGCCCAAAAAGCAAAAATCTACTCGGTAGGAGTATTAACAGGGGTTGCAGAAAAAGAAGAACTGATGCCCCATGCTGACAAAATATTAGACTCTATTGAGGGGTTACCTTCCTGGCTAAGATAATATCTTTACAAAAGATCAATTCTACCTTCTAATTTACTCAATCCATGGTGCGTCACTAAAGGAAACAAATCTCTATGAAAGCTGATCGTAGATCCAGATCTGGAGGGCGCTCTGGAAATACCCGGCGAAATAGTGCATCGGCAGTTTCTCAAACCCCTTGGTCACTACCTATTAATTGTGACAATTTTGTTGAACCCATATCTCAGGAAGGGATCGAAAAGATTCATGACACTGCAATGCGTGTCCTAGAAGAAATTGGTATTGAATTCATCAATGAGGAAGCAAAATTCCTACTCAAAGAAGCTGGTTGCCGGGTTGACCCAGATTCTGACAACGTGAGAATGGATAGAAGTTGGGTAATGGAAATGCTCAAGCATGCTCCAAATAAATTCGACATCATCCCTAGAAATAAGGAAAGGAAGGTGACTATTGGAGGTAGGCACATGACTTTTGTTAATGTTTCTTCACCTCCAAACGTGATGGATCTAGATAGAGGAAGAAGGCCCGGTGACTTTGAAAGCTTTAAGGATCTCATTAAATTTACCCAATATTTTAACTGTATACATGTGGCAGGCGGATACCCTGTAGAACCTGTTGATATTCATTCCTCAATAAGACATCTTAAGTGTTTGTATGAAAAACTAACCTTAACTGACAAAGTTTGTCATGCCTATTCCCTGGGAACTGAACGAGTTGACGATGCTATTGAGATGGCACGAATTGCGAGTGGTTTAAAGGAAGAAGATTTTGTTAAAGAAGCAAGAATTTATACAAATATCAATTCCTCTTCCCCACTTAAACACGACTGGCCTATGCTTGACGGAGCTATGCGCTTTGCTAGAAAAAATCAACCTGTAAGTGTAACTCCCTTTACCCTGGCAGGCGCAATGGCTCCAGTTACTCTATCAGGTGCAGTAGCGCAATCGATAGCTGAAGGTCTGGCAGCTATTGCTCTACTTCAGTACATTAAACCAGGTTGCCCAGTGATCCTTGGCACCTTTACTTCAAATGTGGATATGAAGTCTGGTTCACCTGCCTTTGGTACCCCAGAATATATTCGTGCCACACAAATTACTGGACAAATGGCCCGTTATTATAATTTACCCATGAGGTCATCAAACGCATGTACCGCTAATGCCCCTGATGGCCAAGCGATGTGGGAAAGCCTAAATAGTCTTTGGGCTTCAACAACTTCAGGAACCAATTTAGTTTATCACGGCGCGGGGTGGCTTGACGGTGGCTTAATTGCCTCCTACGAAAAATTTGTTATGGATTGTGAAGTTCTACAACAATTCAAGCGATACTTTGAACCTGAATTATGTAGCGTTACTGAGGATGACCTAGCTTTTGAGGCTATTTCTGAAGTAGGCCCTACGGGCCACTTTTTTGGTTGCCAGCATACTCAAGACCGTTATACCAACGCTTTCTATTCTCCTTTTCTATCTGATTGGAGAAATTACGAAGCCTGGGCTGAAGCTGGCGAAGAGTGGACCCATGTTAAAGCAAATAAAATTTGGAAAGCTATTCTAAATGAATTTGAACCACCTCCAATAGATGAAGGAATTAAAGAAGAATTAGCTAGTTTTGTAGATCGCAGGGTAAAAGAAGGAGGAGCGCCTACTGATTTTTAGTTACTTTAAACTAGAAAGTCTTTACTCAATTTTTGAGAGCAAACTGTTCAAAGAGTTTTTGGCATCACCATAGAACATTCGTGTGTTTTCTTTATAAAATAGAGGGTTTTGAATTCCTGAATAACCAGTTCCTTGCCCTCTCTTTGAGACGATCACATGTTTTGCTTTCCATACCTCAAGCACCGGCATACCAGCTATAGGACTATTAGGATCTTCTTGTGCTGCCGGGTTAACAATATCATTTGAGCCGATGACAATTACGACGTCTGTTGTTGGAAAATCATCATTTATTTCATCCATTTCAAGAACAATATCATATGGCACCTTAGCTTCTGCAAGCAAGACATTCATATGACCCGGAAGTCGTCCTGCAACAGGGTGTATCCCAAATCTAATAGTCTTTGATTTTGACCTTAATCTTCGGGTCAATTCAGAGACGGCTTGCTGGGCTTGAGCCACAGCCATTCCATATCCAGGAACTATTATTATTTCATCAGCATCATTCAATAATGAAGCTACTCCATCAGCATCAATAGCGACTTGTTCCCCCTCAATCTCGGATTCGGTAATTGGTTGAGATCCAAACCCTCCAAGTATAACACTGACAAAATGTCGGTTCATGGCCTTGCACATGATATAACTTAGAATGGCCCCCGACGAACCAACCAATGCTCCCGTAACTATCAGCAAGTCATTCCCCAAAGTGAATCCAATTGCCGCCGCCGCCCAACCAGAGTACGAGTTAAGCATAGAGACGACAACAGGCATATCCGCGCCACCTATGCCCATGATTAAATGCCATCCAATAAAACCAGCCAAAAGGGAAAGTAATATCAATGTCCATATCCCTGATCCATTGAAATAAAGCACCCCTAATCCTAAAGAACAAATTAGTGCAGCCAGGTTAAGACCATGACCACCAGGCAATTTAAATACCTTACCGTCTATTTTTCCCGACAACTTTCCGAAAGCCACTACTGATCCAGTAAAAGTGACCGCTCCGATAAATATACCTAGAAAAATTTCAACGGCCATGATTGAAATCTCTGTGGCGTTTTTACTTGCTAATTTCTTGGAAAAGCCGCTCAACTCCTCTAAATTTCCACTAAAATTTTCTATCAGTGCCAACTCTAGTTGTGCATTAATTCCAATGAAAACAGCCGCTAAACCAACAAAGCTATGAAGTGCCGCCACCAATTGAGGCATCTCTGTCATTTCTACTTTTTTTGCTACATAATAACCGATGACAGATCCTATGATTATCATGGGTAAAAGGAGCCAAAAATTACCTGAATTACCACTAAAGATAGTAAAAACAACTGATATGGCCATGCCTGCTATACCAAACCAAACGGCTCTCTTAGCCTTCTCTTGATTGCTCAGCCCACCGAGTGATAGAATGAATAACACACTTGCTGATATATATGCCGCTGATACTAATCCATATTCCATTAACTTCTCCTACCGGTCAGGACTTTTGAAACATGGCCAACATACGCCGGGTAACCATGAAACCTCCGACGATGTTGATGGTTGAAATCAGAACCGAGATTGATGCTAGAAATATAGCGAACCAGCTCTCAGAGGCCATTTGCAGCACTGCACCAATAATTATTATACCGGATATCGCATTAGTTACTGCCATCAACGGCGTATGCAAAGCATGACTAACATTCCAAATAACTTGGAAGCCTACAAAACACGCTAGTGCGAATACTATCATGTGTTGCATAAAGTCTGAGGGCGCATAATGTCCAATCACAAACATCAATATTGCTCCTATCGAGAGCAAAATGGTCTGTTGTATAGTATTCTTTCGAAAGATTTCACGTTCTTCAATTTTGATTTCTTCGGGAGTCTTTGTTTCAATTTTAGGCGCTTGCTTGGCTATAGCTTGAACTTTTGGCGGGGGAGGCGGAAAGGTTAGTTTTCCATTATGCGTTACTGTGCTACCTCGGATGACATCGTCATTCATATCTACATTCATTTTTCCGTCATTACCAGGAGTTAAATCATCCAACATGTGCCTGATATTATTTGCATAGAGGGATGAGGCTTGCGAGGCCATGCGGCTTGGAAAATCGGTATACCCTATAATAGTTACATCGTTATCAGTTATCACTTTCTCACCAGGCACAGTTAAATCACAATTACCACCCTTTTCAGCAGCTAAATCAACTACAACAGAACCGGGTCTCATATTATTAACAAAATCTTTAAGCCATAACTTTGGAGCATCCCTACCTGGAATGAGAGCAGTAGTAATAACGATATCAATTTCGGGAGCTTGCTCACTAAAACATTGTAACTGCTTTTCTCTAAATTCTGGGCTGGATGGAGCTGCATATCCGCCGGTCTCAGAACCATCTGTACCTTCGTCAAAATCAAGCATTAAGAATTCTGCACCCATAGATTCAATTTGCTCACCCACTTCAGGCCTAACATCAAAAGCTCTAACTATAGCTCCAAGACTAACTGAAGTACCTATGGCTGCTAATCCTGCAACACCTGCACCAATTACTAATACTTTTGCTGGTGGAACTTTACCAGCTGCAGTAATTTGCCCCGTAAAAAAGCGATCGAAATTATTCGTTGCTTCAATTACTGCCCTATAACCTGCAATATTGGACATAGAAGAAAGTGCATCCATCTTCTGTGCTCGACTTATCCTCGGCACCATATCCATGGCTATTGTTGTGACACCCTTTTTCTTGAGACTTTCTAATAATGTCTTATTTTGTCCAGGCCAAATGAATCCTATTAGGATTTGTCCCTTCCTAAGTTTTTTTTGTTCAGTATCCGTGGGTGGATTTACTTTTACAATAACGTCTGCTTCTTTCCATATATTTGTAGACGATTTAACGAGGCGACATCCACTCATTTTGTAATCAGAATCAGAAAAGCGTGAGCCATTCCCAGCTCCAGACTGTATAATCACTTCATGACCTAAATTTATTAGAAACTTAGCTGATTGTGGGGTTACTGCTATGCGGCTTTCACCTTGATCTAACTCTTTGGGGGCTGCTATTTTCATCTCAGTACCTTTTCAATATTCCAACTAATCAGGACACACTATAGGCTTTCTAATATCGGGAAATACATAATGGATAACGCACAGAAAGCAAGTTGTTTTTGTAATTATGAGTGCTAAGACTTTATGGTACATAGCAATTAAACTATGACAACAAGTTCCAGTGCCCTTTTGAAGCTGGAAGCTTAAAATTAATACTTCTATTTTTTGTAAGGCTTAATTGCCCTAAAATGATGTGGGCAATGTTCTCCTGAATCTAATACTCTTATCATAGCCTCCCAGGTCATTATTTGGTTTCTTATGAATTCCTCAGAAGTTACTTTTTCATACGATTTACGATCAGATCCTGATAGGATGTCTAACTCCCTACGCGCCTCATTTCTATACCAGGAGTTACGGTTCCTTACTTCGATAGAGATAAATCCACAACTCTTCAAAGCTTCCTCATATTTATTTGGTGACGCCATGCCAAATCCTAGATCCTCAAGCTCCAAATAATATTTCATCTCTGGGGACGGTTCATCATCATGTGAAATCAACCAATCTGAGAAAACAAAAATACCTCCAGGAACTAATACTCTTGATACCTCATTGAAAATTGCTTCCTTATTAGGGACATGCACAATTGAATCTTTGGAGAAAACTATATCAAATGTATCTGCCTTGAAAGGTAATTTACCCTGTCCTACATGGAAAACTTTTATTTTTTCTTCCAAATTCGCTCTATTAATTTTATCCTTTGCTTTCTTTAAAACATCAGATTCAACATCCACGCCTATAACCATCTTGGCTTGAAAATCTCTAAGAAGGCTAATTGTTATCCCACCTGCTCCACATCCAATATCTAAGACTTTGCGATCCAACAAGCTCGTTTTCATTAAAAGCCTTTGGATTTCCCCATGTCCCCCAGGCGACATGAATCCATCACCCCATAACTTCTCTAAGAAATCAATATGCGTGGTGTCGTAATGTAACTGATCTTGACCCAAGGTTTCTTCCTTTAAGGAAATTATACGTTGAATAAAAAGTAAATGTCAAAGAAACTAACCCTATATCAATCTATTTTAACTCAATAAAAAATTAATCAAAGGTACGAATATGCACAAATATATTGTTCTCGGAAAAACAAATACGGAATTCAGTTCTTCCATGGTTAGCAAACCTCAAAATCGAAAAGATATTGTGGCCCCTTTTGTGGAAAGCTTGGGCGGAAATCTTTTGGAAATGTTATATCTTAATCATCCTGAAATAAGTGCTGTGGCTTTAATTGAAGGGCCAAATGATGAAGCCGTTGCCTCAATGACCGGCATTATTAAAGCAAGCGGGATGTTTGATGATCTCAATTGGTATAGAGCTTTTGACTCATTAGAATTAAAACAAATTTATGAAGTGGCTTCCACTAAGATGACTCAATATGTTTCCGCCAAATCATTTGGGGAAAATGAATAATGTATGCGCGAGTTATAAATTTTACTTTGCTGGCGCCATCTCTATGGACAGTGGTACAAGCAGCAACATCAATTGAAACATCCAAAGGCCACACTGTACTTTTATTTAAATCATCGGAAAATTCTGGTGTAATTGTTGAATTATTTTCGGACATCAAAATGGCTGGAAAAGAGCTCAGGGCTCTTGAAATTCTGCAGAAGTTTAAAGAACAAGCAATGGCTAAGGTCAATGTCTTAGAGGGAAAACAGCAGTAATGACTTTAGACTATATAAGAGAAATGGCCTTTGCAATTAATCCTAAAAACTATATTCAGTAGAAAACATGATCACATCTTGATTTCTATAGGGGTAAAGACTATCCGAGACTGAGCTAGCATAATAGCGAACAAATCTAGCTCCAACGGACAACCCATCCTGCACATTATAATTTGCTGCAAGACTAGAAATCACACTTTCCTCACCATTCAATTTGCTAAAAGTTCCATTAATATTCAGAAGGTCATTCAGGCCAGTCCACCTAGCCTGGAATGATTGTCCAACTGATGTTTCAGAACCACTTAAAACTTCAGAATAATCTTGAACAAGTTTTACGTCACTTTCAAAGCCAAGTGTTAAGTTGTCAATTCCACTATAATCAAAACCAAACCCTATAACGGATTGATTTTTTTTCTGCCATGGTAATACCGTTGGGTCTTTTCCTGGAATTGGTAGTCCTGCAATCTGTACTGCCTCATATTTAAATAAATAGTTTCCTCGAGCCAGATTACCACTAAACCCATACTTTTGGACCCGATCAAAACCAAAATGCAGTTCAGTAGAAGATGAAGATGTAGTCACAGACTTCAAGTTTCTTTGATTCAAGTTTTCATCTGAAAATACCACTGCTAAATCTCCACCATTAAATGCATAGTTCAGCCTTGCAAATAGCTCAGTTGGATTACTTGGCTTTAGATACTTGGCAAATAATGAACTAGGTGCGAGAGAAGTAGGATTTTGAAAAAGCACCAGAGGATCAAATCCGCTCCCTGGTTGACCGACATTGTCGGCACCAGCATCATAAGTTAGGATTAGTTCCAGTTTAGCATTTTGTATTGGGATACTGATCAGTGCCGCTGGGACATGCTGCCTAAAGTCAGATAATTCACCTTGTGCTGGGATCGATAGATCCCTTGGGTTAATTGTATCAGTAATTGATAACCCATCGAATTGACCTCGAGCAATAATTTGATTCCCTATTCTCAACCAAATGCTCTCTGATGGATACATATCTAAGTAAGCATCTTTTAATTTAAGGCGTATAGAATTTCTACCAATCCGATATTGATTGTTATCCAATTTTCCCCAGTCATATCGCAGCAACCCACCAACCTTATATTTGATACTCGGTGAAATTTCACCCTTATGATTGAAATTAAAGGCTGTACGAATTCTTTCTAAGCCACTCTTTTGTCTATTGAAGCTAACCCCTGGATCTTCTATACCAAAAACGAAACTTTGATTGATAGAACCAGAAAAGCCTTCAATCCCAAATCTGCCAATTTTCTTTTCCTCAGAGCCTTCCTTCTTGTCAGAGACCTCTGCCTCCCATTCTCTGTTGAAAATTAACTCCGATTCTAAATCTTCTAATGAGGAATCTTCCAACAAATCATAATCGTCAGACATCAAATCGATGCCCTTTTCTTCAGAAGAAGTAACCTCTGGAAGAAACCATATGAAAGCTAAAAATAAGGTACAGAAGATTTTATTGTAAATATTGTTAACTAATCTAGAGACCACTTTGCATGACCTCAGTAGAAAAAATTCCATCACCAATATCAATATTATATTTTATACTTTTAAGTTGAAAGACACTTTTATGGACTAATTTCTTATTTTTTGTGGTGATCATTTGTAAAGTTTTTGCTGTCCATATACCATTAATTTTTGTGATATCTTTAGCAGAAAAAAGCTTTATCTTTTTTCCTTTTTTTACAAGAATTCTCCCTTTGACAGGAATAAAAATGTCTTTCCTAATCCACTGCAAGCTTTTTAAATAGCCTGTTTTATCAATCACTTTTTTATTTTTTGGTGTCAATTCTATGACCCAGCAATCCTTTCCTTCAACTAAATCACTTTCTTTTTTAAGCTCATAATTATAATCGTTTAATTCAAATCCATCTATGTCTGTGTAGGTGAAATCACTACCCATGAATGAACCAGAACGGTCCGAAGATGCTATCCGATTAACCTTCTGCAAAGCCGGTAAATAAAGCCAAGAATCATCTTCTTTTGATGGGGTTTCCCAATTGAAAGACATGTAAGCAGTGCCTTTGACATCACCAGGGCTCTTAAAGAACGATATAGACTTATCAACGTCTGCATAGTCCTTGCTAAACATTTCTATTTCTCTTGTACGTTTTCTATCCTTCTTATCAATTAAAATCATCCTAGTAGTAGATACAGCTGACTCCCCAGTATATCTAGCATCAACTTTTGACATAATTTCAAATGCCGAAAGCGAAAAGGCCGGGTTAACTACAAACAATACTAAAGGAATAATTGACCCGAAAAAAAAAATTTTGATAAATAAGCTCATCTGATACTTCCCTTTCATTAAGTCTCTTTAAGCCTTTTTCTGATCTTTATCAGTAATGTAAAGAATTGATGGAATAAAGAAAAGAACTCCAAATAATGCCAAAAGAAAAATGATTGCAGCAAATCTACCCGTATCAATCATTGGAACTAGACGACCCATTAAGAACATACTAAAACCAATTACCAAAATAATTGAAGTAGTTATGATAGCTCTACCAGATTCATTCATAGCTCTTTGCATCGCATGGTGAACATTGCTGCCTTCTTGTCTCGCTAACCTATAACGGCTGATTATATGTATACTGTCATCGACGGCGATTCCCATTGTCATCGCACCTACTATCAGGGATCCCAAATTTAGATCTTTCCCCATTAACGCCGCTATACCTCCAGCAAGAAGTATTGGTATAACACTTGGAACTACGGCGATAGCTCCAAACTTAAATGATCTAAATACAACAAAGAAAGCCAAACTTATTAATATTAAGGATACTGTAAAGGAGCTCGTTATACCTTTGTCTGTATATTCACTTTGTGCCTGAAACATTACCATTGGCCCTGTTGCTTCCACTGTAAGAGTAGGAAACTGTTCATCGATCTCTGATTTGAGTGCTTTAACAAAACTGTTGAACTCACTTGCATCCATGTTTACTGTCGGAACATTTATTCTAAGGTTTGTTTCATCAAAATCTTTTAAATCAGATAAATCTTCCTCTGGGCCTGAGTTTTCAAACAATAATAATAGCTGTGCAGTCATCTGTTTTGTATCTGGTAAAATATAATATTCTGGGTCATCGCCCATAAATGCTTGTCTTGTCTGTTTTAAAAAATCTGTTACCGTCAATGCATTACCGGTTTCCTTTTTATTTTCCAGAAAACCCTCTAATACTCCAACATCCCTGAGAAAGTCTGGCTCCTTTACTAAACCTTCTCCTGAAAATTTACCATTAGATGATACTAGATACTCAATGCTACCCATTCCCTTAAACTTATCATCAAAGTAAATCATGTCATCAGTCACCTTCAGATCAGATCTGAAATATTTAAAAATGTTAGTATCGACATTAATCTGAGAAACACCATAAAAGCTGAAAATTAATAAGCAGAACCCAAGAGCTGTTATCACTTTTCTGTATTTGTAATTGAAATCAGGAAGTGTATTAGTGAATTTAGTTAACCAATCTCGCTTAAAGGCATTTTCGGTTCGTCTAGGCAAACTAGAAAAAAAGCTCAGTGCAGCTGGTAGAGCCGTCATAGTGAAAACAAAAACAATTACTGGTATCGTTGCTGCAACAATAGCAAACTCTCTGACGGGTACTAGTTTAGTTACGTACAAAGCTGAAAATCCTATAGTTGTGGTGAAACTAGTAAAAAAGACTGGTTTTAAAAGGTTCTCTATAAGACGAGTACTTGCTTCTTTAGAATCAAGTCCAGCAGTTCTTAAACCATAAAATTCAGAAAGAACATGAACGGTGGTTGCCATCCCAATTAGCATAGCTATTGGGGTCAATGTCTGATTAACAACTGTAATCGGAAAGCCGATACCTGCTTGAATACCTTGAAATACAAAAACACTTATTGCAATAATCACCCATGGCACGATCATTCCCACAATAGATCTAAACATTAGACCCAAAATACAAAACATGACAAATGACATCAATGGAACTATCCAACCAAAATCAGTATTACTTAATGTTTCAAATCGCTCCCCTACCAAAGGTACACCACCCAATCGAATGTTGTATCCTTTGTTCTCATACCCTTTTTCGGTCATGAAATTTTTAAGATCTGTGACAACCTTTACTTTATGAGCGTTATCATTAGCTCGATATTCCGTTCGGGCCATAATCCTAGTATTTTTGAAATCTTTAGTGATTATAGAATCTAAGGCTAGTTCCTCATTTTTCATTATCTCACGCGCAGAACCAATAAGATCCAGATTATTTTTTATCTCATCAAAATCCTCTATTAAGTTATCCGTAGCAACCATCCCATTTTTATTATAAGTGCGCTGGTATTTTGATAAACTCCTGACTTGTGTTACAACTTCATGGTCCTCAAGCATCGTGGATATTTCATCAATCATTACCAAAGTATCCAACTCAAAAACATCACGATCTTGATCTCTAGCAGATATTCCGACCACTAAGTACTCAGAATCCCCAAATAGGTCCTGCAGTTTTTCAAAAGAAACCAAATTTGGATCACCAGGTAAGAACCACATTTCATTTGAATTATTATAACCAAGAGGTTTAGCTACAATTACTGCTATAGAAATAGCTACCAATAGCAAGCTAGCTAACAAGATCTTAATCCTATTATTAATAACTATCAGCGCATATCTAGCGGGGAAATGATGCATGTCGTTCCTGAAATTTAATTGAAATCAGCAGATGCCTAACACTTTCCAGCTTGAAATTTCAACAAAATAATATTCTAACGTTGCGTTAAGCGCATTCTCAAATATTTTCGTCAACTAATTGTTGGAATCTGATACGATGGATTAATGGCAAATTCGCTAATCATACCTTCAAACCGTTCTATTTTTACATTAGATTCCTTCAAGTTTTTAAGTAAGTCATCTCCAATTTCTTTCATTCTTTGATCAGCAGTCTCTTTATTCGGCCATACAAAAATTTGGACAATTTGGTTTTCTGATGTGTCAAAAAAAATCCGCTGGATCATGCCTCGATCAAAATCTGTTTGGTTAACGGATGCATTTAGCTGAGAGATAAAACTTTTTTTTGCAAATTCACTAACAAAAGTGAATTTTACTGTTCGACAATGATAACTCACGTTCTAACCCTTTGAAAGTTTTTTATATAATGCATTCATGATATCATGTAATCGCTCTTATCCAACCTACAATTTTTTCCTGATCCATAGACTTGTCTCCTGGCATTTCCTTTACCATAGTCTTTAGGTCTGAAAAATGATCTATATCAGTTAACACTCTTAAATAAACAGGCTCTTGGTCCAGTAATTTGGTGAATTCTTTTGCCGTTTCTGACGTACTCCAAGGTGTTTCACACCAGATTAATTTAGGTATCTTTCTTCTGCTCCCAAATAAATAGAAGCCACCGTCCTGAGAAGGACCTAGAACATAATCAGTCTTTTCCAAATTATAAAATGCCTCACTGATCAATTTTTGATCTATCTGGGGAATATCCATACCAACCAAAACCACTGCATGGTACTTGGCCAGCAGTTTCTCAAAAATAAAATGCTGTTTGTCTCCCAAAGAATCTCCTTCTGCATGGAAAGTATCAAAACCCTTCCAAAATGTATGACTAGCACCACTTTTTTCTGCAGTAGCAACATATGTGGAATATTTTCCTCTTTTCACAAAAATACTCAAACAAGCTTTGCAGAGTTGATAAAATTCCAGCGTTTTATCATGACCTATTTCTTTGGCTAGTCTCGTTTTAATAGAAGAAATTCCTGGTGTCTTTGCCAAAATGACCAAACATTTTTTCATCCCTATTTACCTTTTACAAAACTGAACCCATAAAGAATTTTCCAGAACCGCCATTGGTGTATTAGTGTTACTATAAGCCAGCCTTTTTCATGATATTTCCTGGCGCTTGTCGTTATACAAAATGGTAATCGTCTAATGGCTATACCTGCACGTTTTAATTTTAGTACGAAATGCATGTCTTCCCCATAGGTCATGTTTTCTGCAAACCCTCCTGCTTCAGTGAACAGTTTTTTTGATATACAAAACCCTTGATCTCCATACGGTATGGAAAACAAATAGCATCTCAAATTTGTGGCCAATGAATTAAAATATACTAGCCCACTTCGATCAAACTTGAGCTTGAAATAATACAATATATTAGGGTTTTCCTCCAAAATATCTGGAAGTTTATCTAGACTAGAATCATCAATTTTCGTATCGGCATGGAGAAAAAAAAGGTGCTCTCCATTAGCAAGCATTGCTCCCCGATTTAGGCTCTTGGCTCTAGTCCCTTCGCTGATCACAATAGGGTCATGGCCTAACCTCTGAAGTTGCTTTACTAAATCATCAGCGTTGTCGTCTGAAGCCAAAGGTATGATTATACTTAAAAACATGCTAACAAATTAGTCTATGGTAGGTTTTGAATGTTCAAACTTTAAGAAAAACCTATTAAGTTTGGATAGGTTGAATATTTTTTCAAATTCTCTATGGAAATGTGCAATAATTCACAGATCATTGGAGCGGGCGATGAGATTCGAACTCACGACATTTACCTTGGCAAGGTAACGCTCTACCCCTGAGCTACGCCCGCGAAAAAAAACACATAACCTGAATTACAGTGAATTAAAAGAAAAAAAATCACCCTCTTTTAATGATAGGTAATGATGATAAGCTTATCATAATATTGTTGAAGGTAGCGCATAGAAGTGATTCTAACTCGAGGTTTTCTAGGAATGCTCTATAATGTAACAATACTTCTGCCGGTGAATGCTGGATTTGCTAGTAATGAAGAGCAACCCTACAAAATAGAGTTATCCGATATTCAGTTAAAAATGACATTAGATTCAAATACAAGGTGCTTAGATAGAAATCTTCAAAATTGTAGTGAGTTCTTTAAAAAAAGATGAACATGGAGAAAAAAATTAAATATTGGGGATGGGGTTATGAAGGGACATCTCTAAAAGAGATTGAGATCAGAAATCTCCTAAAATCTCTGAAAGAATTTGGCATATCAGGAACTAAAAAAGGTAAATTTCCTACAATAAACTCTATTTCTCTAAATACTAGTAGATTGAATCCCCCAACTTCACTCAAAAAAATATGTGCAACTGATAAATATGAACGGATCTTGCATACTTTTGGCCAGTCTCAACCAGATTCTATACGAACTTTTCTTGGTGACTTTATAAACGCACCTGACATTGTAGCGTATCCAACAAATGAGGAAGATATTAAAAACTTGTTTGAATGGTGCGGCGAGGTCGGAGCTGCCCTTATTCCTTATGGGGCTGGGTCCTCTGTTGTAGGAGGAGTTACAACCGATGTTGACTTAGCTTATAATGGGACTGTAACTGTAGACCTTTCTCGATTAAACAAAGTTCTAGAAGTGGATACCCAAAGCCAAACTGCAAGAATACAGGGTGGGGCTCGTGGACCAGAGTTAGAGGCCGGATTAAAACCACAAGGCTTTACACTGCGGCATTTTCCACAAAGTTTTGAGCACTCTACCCTAGGAGGTTGGATTGCAACTAGGTCAGGTGGTCATTTTGCTACTCTTTATACGCATATTGATGACCTTGTACAGAGTATAAGCATGGTAACACCAGCCGGAACAATTAAATCATTAAGAGTTCCAGGTTCTGGGGCTGGTCCAAGCCCAGATCGTTTGATTCTAGGGTCAGAAGGCTCATTAGGTATTATTACCGAGGCTTGGGTACGACTCCAAAAAAAACCCACTTACAAAGCTACGGCAGGCTTTATTTTTTCAAGTTTCTTCAAGGCATCTCGAGCGGTGAGAGGTATTTCTCAAGCTGGTCTTTATCCTGCTAATGTCAGAATTGTGAATGATGTTGAATTAAAAATAAATAATGTTAGTAACGGTTCTTCTACACTAATGATAGTGTCATTTGAAAGCGCCGATCACCCAGTGGATGCTTGGATCTCTAGGGCAGAACAATGCTGTTTGGATTACGGAGCAAATATAGATGTTAATTGGCGAAATAATCCAACTGCAAATCAAGAAAATTTGGTGGGTGCTTGGAGAGAGGCGTTTATTCGTATGCCCTATAATCGTGAGGAATTGACTCCTAGAGGTATAATTTCTGATACCTTTGAGACAGCCATTACCTGGGAAAGGTTTGAAAGTTTTTATGAAAATGTAAAATCCGCAACTGAACTTGCAATACTTCAGTCTACTGGTAAAAAAGGTGCTGTGTCCTGTCGATTTAGCCATTCATATCCTGATGGCCCAGCCCCATATTTTGCATTCCATGCCAATAGTGATCCCAATAAAATGATGGAAAACTGGCTTGAAATAAAAAGCGCAGCATCTGATGCCATCATTAAAAATGGTGGTACTATTACTCATCATCACGCAATTGGTCGAGATCATTCTCACTGGTATAAAAAGCAATGCCCTCCTCTATTTGGGAACATATTACGTAGCGCTAAGGAAAACCTAGATCCCAATGGCATATTGAATCCTGGTGTCATCATTTCATAAGAAAGGGACTTAAATTATTAATCTTAGAACCTATCTATTTCATTCCTAATTTTTTATTAACTCTATCTAGTTTGATCCTTGATCTTGTAATTCTTAAATCAATATCTCTTCGCACTTTTTCCTGCCAGTCAGGTTTTTGCCTAAACGCATTGCTGCAATTTTTGGAACAAAATTCTCTATCACCTCTAGTATCTTGAAAGTAATGGGTACAGCTTTTTCTTTCACCATACATTCTGAAGTATTTGCAAATTTTCTTTTGTTTCTCTGATTGCACCCTCAGCCCCCAAGCTAAATAAATCGCATTGAAAAGGGTTTTAGGCTTAAAAGCGGGAACAAGTCTGCTGTCTCGATCATAATCCCAATCTAAGACCTGATTTTTGTGACTTAATGGATCGAACCCACAGCTTAGTGGTGGAAACTCTGATTTTCTCCTTGCGTCTTCGCTATCTAACAAGATATTTAGCAATTCTCTAAATATAGAGATATCTTCTTTCAATTTTATTAAAGGTCCCCATTTATTGGAGAAACCTATCCTGTCCTCATAAAATTGATCGGGATCTTTGATTTCTCCTAGAACTAAAAAATCTCTAACAGCCTCATAAGTGAAAGGTTTAACCCTTGGAACCTGACTCTTGATACGTTGCACCAGCAAATTATTTTTTGCCACAGTACGTTGCGACTTTTCTTTGGACAACCCAGGGCGAGAAAATTCATTTAGGTTATAACCCAAACCCGATTCAAGATAGGCATAGCCACTATCTGCTACCTGGCAATCAAAGATTATAGCGAGTTGGGTGGTTTGAAGCATAACCATTCCCCTATATACAATTTATATACTTTTTATATACACTTGCATTTATAGTACATAAATAAAATATACAAGTATGCACCCGTCAAAAAGAGTGTTCAACTTACTTTGGAGTCTAAAAACATTTCACAGAATTTTTAGAATCATTTAAGGCTAAGGATAGAAAATCATAACTTTAGGCCTTTTGAATTAACTTCAAAATATCCGTATTAATTTCAGGGATTGTTCTATCTAATCCCCTAACTATTTCTTTCTTTTTGTCAAAAAACGGTAATTCCACTATATCAATTTGATGACTTTCCCCATCCAGAAATCTTAATTCTAGATTTTTCCCCAACCATTCTCCAGCCTCGAAAAACTGCGCATAACCAATACCTAATCCCAAAGTCGGCGACGGAAACCCTGTCCGTATCGTACCAACAGTCTTGTTCTCATCTACTATTTTACTTCCACTGTGCGGAATTCTTGTTTTACATGTTGCGCCCAAAAGGCGTATTTTTTTTTCCTTTTTGATTAATGCTTCTCTCCCTACAAAACTTTTCTTATCCAAGTCAACGAATTGGGAGAAGCCAACATCAAAAGGTGTCATGTGAATATCCATATCCGTGGTATTACCTAAAATACCCGCTTCTATTCGGCGCATATTCATTGCACTAGTCGACCCAAGTTCCATCCCAAAATTTTTACCAGCATCCATTATGTTATCCCAAAGAGACAAGTGGTCTGTTTTACCTCCACCACAATAAATTTCATATCCCAACTCTCCCGTAAACCCCGTACGAGAGACAAATAGTTTTTGTCCCCCTAGTTGAAAAAAACCTGACTGAAAATATTTGATAGTTTCATCAATTTCGCCACTAGAAAGTAAATTCATAATTTCCATTGAGGCAGGACCCTGAATTTGTAAAACTCTAGAATTGGGATCAGAAATCTTTACTTCAAAGTCTTCGCTATGTGCTATTAGCCAGGTTTCTAGTGCTCCATCAGCTTGAACATACCAAAACTGGTTCTCGTCAAATCGAAATACTACTCCATCCATGAATATTCCGCCTTGAGGAGTACAGGCTATAGCATAATATCCCCGACCTATTTTCATATCTCTTACCTTACGGGTTAGGACTTTCTCCAAAAAGGGAATAGAATCTGGACCACTGATCTCAATAGGCTTCTCGGGAACATCAAAAAGCATAGCATTACGCCTTAGTGTCCAATATTTTTTTATAGGATCCTCTCCATTGTAAATAGCAAAAAATCGTCCAGCATAAACCCCTCTGATCATCTCAGTTGTATCTTGTCTTTCCAAAAAAGGAGAGTCCTCAAATCTCCTAGCACTTATTCTAACTGTATCGAAAAGATCTTCTGCTTCCTGCAAGTTTACCATATGCAATCCTCTTGATTGAATTCTATGAATTAATTCTTACCCTCTACTATTGCCAATAATTCTCGGCGGATCATAAGCTGTTACTTTTGGCATGGGCTTATCTATTAGTGTTAAGTCAACAAGACAAGTGTGTGCTATCGGCCCCTGTGCCAAACTTGATGTCCCTTTATCTGGGGTCAGCACATTAGGATTCCCATTTTTACATGTACTTCTCTCACTAGTTGGATCAATAGGATCGTACCAAGCACCCGTACTCATTAAGGCTACTCCCGGGCGTATACCTTCATTTATAACGACAGATGCAAGACAAGATCCCCTATCATTAAAGACAAGGACCAAATCATTAGATTTAAGGCTTTTTTTACTAGCATCTAAACTATTAATATGAATTGGCTCCCGTCCATTAATTTTAGCTGCTCTACTATAGCTTCCATGATCCAGTTGGGAATGAAGTTTGTTATCTGGTTGATTAGAAATGAGGTGAAAAGGGAATTTCTTTTTTTTAATACCTAACCATTCACAAGGCTCTCTCCAAACCGCATGACCCGGGCAATCATGATACCCAAAATTGGCTACTACCTCAGAGTAAATTTCAATCTTTCCACTAGGAGTCTTTAATGGATTCTGAACTGGATCCTGTCTAAAATCCTGCAACATGACAATATTTTCTTTAGGGTCACTGAACTTGAACCAGCCTTCCTCGTCGAACTTCTTGTACTCTGGCATTGCTAGACCACGTTCCACTGCTCTCTTACGTGTTTCCTCATAAAGCCACTCAATCCATTCAGTTGAAGTTCTCTCTCCTGTAAAATTGGATTCCACACCCATAGCACGAGATATCCCTTGAAAAATTTCGAAATCGGTCTTGCTCTCCCCAAAAGACTCAGTTAACCGCGACATCTTTACGACATAAGGATCTCTCGGAGTAAGAGCAATATCTTCACGCTCAAGCGGGGTATTACACGGTAAGACTATATCTGACCTTTTTGCTAATGAATTCCAACACCATTCATTACAAATTATCGTCTCGGGTTTTTTCCATCCTTGCATGAGGCGACCTAAATCCTGGTGATGATGAAAAGGATTCCCACCTGCCCAATAAACAATTTTTGTTTCAGGATAAACATATTCTTTCCCATCAAAATTAAAAGTTTCATTTGGGTGAAGTAAAAGATCACTAATTCTTGCTACTGGAATAAAACTACTTATAGGATTTCTCCCCTGTGGCAAAGGAACTGCTGGTGGAATGGTAAACTGTCCACCAACAAAGTTAGTTGCGCTATAACCAAACCCTATTCCTCCGCCTGGTAGACCAATCTGGCCCAACATTGCCGCCACAGTAATAGCCATCCAAAAAGGTTGCTCTCCATGATCCTGGCGGGTTAAGGACCAGCTAACAGAAATCATAGTTCTATTTCTACTCATTTTTTTTGCTAGATTCTCAATAGTTTCTGCATCTAGTTCACAAATGGTTGCAGCCCAACTAGCTGTTTTTGGGATCCCATCAGTCTCCCCGAGAACATAAGCTAAAAACTTTTCGTATCCCTCTGTATATTTCTTGAGAAACGCAATGTCAGTCAAACCATCTTTGTGAAGAGTATAAGCTATCCCAAGGAGTAGTGCCGTATCAGTATTAGGACGGGGTGATAGCCATTCCCCACCTACCTCTTCAAGCAAATCAGCTTTTACAGGACTTATATTTATAAATGAAATGTTGGATTTGCTTGCTGCAATAAGGTTTTGGCGCTGGAAATGACTTCCAACACCACCCTGGCTTATCTGTCCATTTTTTAGAGGTATTCCTCCAAAACATACACATAATCCAGTGTTTTCCAATATGGAGTCCCAACTTGTGCAGGTATCCAAAAATTCTCGATAACTACCTAAGATATGAGGGATCATGGCTTCTGCTGCTGCAAAGCTATAGGTAAACTTTGATCTAGTGTAGCCTCCAATGCAATTCAAAAAACGATGTAATTGACTTTGTGCATGATGAAAACGACCAGCACTAGACCAGCCATAAGAGCCCGCATAAATCGCGGAGTTGCCATAATCCTTGCGCACCCTATTTAATTCATTGGCTACTAATTTCTCCACCTCTGACCAACTTACTTCAATAAAAGGATCTGTTCCCCTTAAATCGGTATTGCTACCTGGTCCATTCTCCAACCAACTCTTTCGAACACTTGGAGCCCTAACTCTCATGGCTCCATGATGAACATCAATTATTCCTGAACCAATTGGAGAAGGATCCTGATCTTGCTCAAAGCTTAATAATTCCTGTACCCTACCCTTGCTAACTCTAACACGGTAGGTCCCCCAATGAGTGCTCGTTAATGGTAATTTTGTCTTTTGGATCATATTATCTTCCTATTTTCATGACCTGCAATTTTTTTCAACCCTCTGTAAATAAAATATTGGAGGCAAAATTTCAATCATGCCCCATGTGACATCATGATCCTTTGCAAAAATCAGAAGCTATGATAATGGGATCATGAGGTGGTAACGCAGCCTAAACTTAATTCCTCCGGATTGGTGAATAAAGCCCGTAGCCGCCTCACCATTATTTTTCATATGTACATACTTTAATTCGGCAATTTTTTGTAAGCTTTTGAAGCCCTTCGTACCGCTCCCTGATTAAGTTCAAAACCCAAGCCCGGACCAGTTAAGGTTTTTATATTACCCAACTTTGGTTTCAAGTCTGGTTGTAAAACCAAATCTTCTTCCAACAATTGACACATGATTTGGTTACCATCATCGAGATTGGGAATTGTAGATGCTGCCTGTAAGGATGCGCAAGTAGTTATACCCGTCTCAAACACCCCGTGTAAGCAAATATCTATAGAGAAGACCTCAGCTATCGAAGCCACCTTTTTGAATCCCAAAATACCTCCAGTTTCATGTAGACCTACCGTAATCAAGTTCACTGCACCACTGGAGCATATTATTTCAGCTTCTTCTGGGGTAAAAACTGACTGGTCTGCAGCTAAAGGAATTAAGCAACTTTCTCTTAAAGATTTTAATCCATTAGCGCCAGATAATGCAGATATTGGTTGCTCTACCATTTCTAGGTCAAATTGGGAAAGTTTTCTAAGCATAGTTTCCGCCTGAAGAGAACTCCAGGCTTCATTTGGATCAATACGTAATCTTTTTTCCCCTATAGCTTTTCTCACAGCTTTAGTTGCCTGAAAATCAAAATCTTCACCCCTGCCAACCTTGAGGTAGATTACTTTAAATCCATCATTTGATAATTCTTCCGCATGTCTTGACAGTTCATCCACAGTGTCGCCTTGTACAAATCCAAAATAACTTACCTCTTTATGAATTTTTCCACCCAACATATCACAGACTGGAAGATTAACACTCTTACCTAAAGCATCCCATAAGGCAAGTTCAATACCAGCAAAGATTTGATTGGCAATTCTAGGGGATGAGTGACTGGCTGTCTCTATTCCAAAACTCTTCGCATAAATTTCCCTCATTAATGGCGATATGTCTGATGTTGAGCGATCAATAATGTTTGATTTAACTGTATCTAAAAATGATAGGATAGGAGTGATTGGCATCACTGTTCCCGGGGTTTCCCCCACCCCCACGACTCCTTCTTCAGTTTCAATTTGAACTAATACTATGTGGGCACCGTCATGCCTTCCTTGTGCCCAGAAATAAGGTTGCTTAAATCTGCAAAAAAGTGGGGTTACTCTAAAATCTTTTATCTTCATTCGGTTTCTCCTAAGGTGGGTACTCACACTGAGGACACAATCGCTCAAACCTAATTATAAAATTAATTCAGTAAAACTATCTATAAGAATATTTTCTGGAATGATATAAAGTTTTATAAAACCTTACTACTTTCATCACAAAATTACTAAAGAAACAGGATAAATTATGCCAGATCAATTTGAAAAAGAACTTGGTAATCGCCTTCTTCGATATGCTGCCATTGATAGTCAGAGTCAAGAGGATTCAGCCACAACGCCTAGTACCAAGAGTCAATATAATATGCTTAGGATTCTGGAAAAAGAGCTTATTAATATGAAAGCCCATGACGTCCAAATTACTGATTATGGGGTAGTACTCGCCACAATACCTGGAAACAAAAAGGCACCTACCATAGGGTTCCTTGCCCATGTCGATACAGCACCACAATTTAATGCAAAGGGCGTGAAACCAAGAATGATAAAAGGTTACAACGGTGGTGACATTAGTTTTCCAGATGACCCTTCTCTATTACTTTCCCCTAAAGATTTTCCCCATTTGCGTGAAAAGCAGGGTCACAATATAATAACAGCATCTGGCAAAACCCTACTGGGTGCTGATGATAAAGCAGGAATAGCAATAATTATGACCGCAGCACGATATTTGCTAGAAAATCCTGACATCCCCCGTGGCCAAATTAGATTGGCCTTTAATCCTGATGAAGAAATTGCAAAGGGTGTTCACAAAAAATTGCCAGAGGATTTAGGGGCTGAATTTGCCTACACCTTTGATGGTGGAAAAGTTGGAGAGCTGGATACAGAAACTTTTTCGGCTGACTTAGCTGAAGTAACTATTAACGGGGTATCAATACATCCTGGAGAAGCAAAAGGCGAAATGGTTAACGCGATACATTTAGCTTCAAGAATAATCAACAATCTACCTCAAACTACTTTGACACCCGAAGTCACCGATGGACGCGATGGTTTTATACACGCAACAGAAATGGTTGGGGGGTCATCTGAAATGAAACTGAGGTTTATTCTAAGAGACTTTGAATTGCAGGGACTAAAGGATAAAAGTCATTTACTCTCCAAGATCTGTGAAGCCGTGCAAGCATCTGAACCTCGATCGGAAATCTTGTGCAAAATTCAACCTCAATACAGAAACATTCGATATTGGTTGGACAAAAATCCCAAACCAATTGAATTGGCTGAAGCTGCCATTAAAAAATTGGGAATCAAACCCGTAAAAAAACCGATACGTGGTGGAACAGATGGTTCTCTATTGACCCAAATGGGCGTACCGACACCAAATCTTTTTACCGGAATGCAGAACGTCCACGGCCCCCTTGAATGGATTTCGACAAGAGACATGGAAATCGCTACTGATTTGTTACTAAATATTGTAAACCTGGCGACTGAAATCGAAAACTAGCTGCCCTACATGTTTTCAAATTTATTTTCTTAGACCTTGACTGATCGACGGCATTAAATGGAGGGTAAAAATGACTGTGAATTTTGACAAGTTAGTTTCAATTCTTTTGGATCGAGGAGAAAAGCGCCGCAGCATTACGTTAATAGCTGAACCTCCCTACTCAGGAAAATCAACACTGGCGCTAAATCTATGTTAAAATTAATAGCTTTAAACCTAATTCTGCGGACACTTTTCAAATGGATGGATTTCACTATGATGATAGACTCTTGAAAGAACTAGGCCTGTTAAGTAAAAAAGGCTCTCCTTATACTTTTGACGTTCCTGGCTTTGCTTCCGCGCTAAGAAGATTATTTGAAAACAGCGAGAATGCCATTGCTGTTACAGTATTTGACAGGTGTCTCGAAATTTCCCGAAACAGTTCTAATCTCATTCATAAGTCTGTCTGACATTTGATAGTAGAAGGCGATTATCTTCTGTTGAAAGACAAACCGTGGGCAGATTTGCCCCATTACTATGATACTACAATTTTTGTTAACGTTTCACCAACTACGATCAGAAACAGACCTGAAAATCGTTGGATTCATCTCACTGAAGGGGTAAGGGAAAAAAAGATTTCAACGAATGACTTACCAAACGTACAGTATGTTTTGGAAAATAGTCTCAATAGCGAATTCATTTGTGAAAACATAGAAGCTTAAAATTGGACAATAACAAATTGTTTCAAGATGGAAGATTTCCTAATGGTTCTGTTAATTTTTCTCTTTTATGGTATCCAAATAAGACCTCGATGAATCCTGCTAATAAGATTGCTCCGGCGCCAATCCATTGTAATAAAACCATAGTCTCATCTGGCACCAAAATCCTTGCACTAGCAATGGCCACGATGACTTCGGACATCATAAGGATTGCAACCCTTCCAGGGAATATTAACTGGGAAACTCTAAAAATGATCCAAAAACTTGGTAGTAATATTATTATAGACCATGTGGCAGCTGTCAAAAAACTTTCCCTTATGGTGTCAATGTCTGGGACTGGATCCTGAAAAATAACGATGGCAAAAAGGATCGAGATTATTGTAGTGGTAAGATAAACTATAGCTGTTAAGGGTAAGGTAGGAGAATTTGGCCATCTCTTAATAATTGTGGCGCCTATTGCCCAAAATATCCCTGATAAAAAGCCAAATAGGTCACCAATATTCAATTTGGTGCTCTCGAGATTGTTCAGATCTGTCAATAAAAGGCCAAGACCTATGATAGCAACAAGAATTGATATTACCCTCGCTCTAGTTAAACGTTCTGACAGCCAAAAAATACCTAAGATAGTCGACCATATGGGGCTAAGGTAGAATAGGAGTGTAGCTCTTATAATGGTAGTTTCCACCAAACCATTTGCATATAATGTAAATGCCGAGCCTATCATGAGACCAGCACATGTGATAGGTACAGTATGAACTTTCAAACCTTCAAGATTAAAGATAAATAATGGAAAAAGAACTATTAGTGGACACGCATTGATCAAAACAATGCTCCAGGATCCTGCCATGCCAGTCTGCTCAATAGCCCTTAAAGGTAGCCAGTACAAACCCCAGGCGGAAGCGCTCAAGACAATTAATAAACTTAATGAAACATCTGAATATATTTTTGAAAACAAGTTACCTTACCATTTTTGATTTGAACTTGATGAGCCGAAGAATATTGAGTGCTGACTAAATAGTATTATGAAAGTCCACAGATTATTAAAAAAGTCCCTATTCCTTAAATCTAACCAAGAGAGCAAAAAAAATCTCCAACAAATAGAGATTTTTCAGTGCCTAATAAACCTATCTAACAGCGTTAATATTAGGGATTTTTTGGTCTGCTAAAGTCCTCCCAAAAACTTTAAAGAAGTAATCACTTCCAAAACTCCACTCTGAGTTTTTAAATTCGTAAAATGAAATGGCTTACCTTCTCTTTGCTTGATTGTATCTATTCTCATTCTCTCAAGAGATACTTCTACATACTCCGCAAGATCAATTTTATTGATAAGAAGAATATCAGACTTGGTTATTCCTGGTCCCCCCTTCCTAGGAATTTCTTCTCCCATGGCAACATCAATCATGTAGATTGTAATATCAGCTAATTCGGGACTGAAAGTAGCTGCAAGATTGTCTCCCCCACTCTCAATAAGAATGAGATCCAGGTCTAGAATTTGTGAAGAGAGATCCTCTACTGCAGCGAGATTGATGGATGCATCCTCTCGAATTGCAGTGTGAGGACAACCTCCCGTTTCTATCCCTCTGATCCGTTCTAACGGTAGAACCTGTTTCCTCATCAAATATTCTGAGTCCTCCGATGTGTATATATCATTTGTGATCACTGCCATTGACATTTCCGGACCCAAGTTTCTACAAAGAACCTCTGTAAGGCTAGTCTTACCTGCTCCTACTGGGCCACCAATACCAACCTTAAGGGGTCCGTTAGTCTGCATTTTTTCTCCTTAAAACTTTAGTTCCACTTATTAAAAGAATAAACAAATCATGATCTAAAGATCCGTGTTTCGAGTGTTTCATGTCTCATTGACGCTATATCAGCTAGAATGCAGCTATTTTTCAAATCAGCTAATTCAGCTACCGAAGCAGCTTTTGATATTTCTCTCATTATAGGAAATAAATTGAATAACACTTGCTGGCCTTCTGTTTGACCGATCGGGATCAATCTAACACCAACACTGATCAAATTTGCTGCGAAACTATGTGCGTATAGGGGCAGAATATATTCTAACGGTATATCCCCCATTTTTGCCTCAAAACCCATCACCACCGGCAAAGGCATGGAAGGACATTTTACACCTGCTATTTCTGAAGTTACTCTTGCAAAGGCACGACCTAAAGCTAAAGTCTCCTCATACCTTTCCTTACTTTGCGCTAAAGCTTTGGCAAAATCGGAAAGATCCTCCAGAGAATGTTTGTCCGATCTATAAGCTTGACTAAATAAAACCAGTTCATTCCAACCTGAACCATTCCTTAATAAGGATTCAACCCACTCTTGTACATCCTGTCCAGTACGTATATTACCGCAGGCAATCTCGAACTCCAAACCATGAGAATAAGCAAAAGACCCAATGGGATAGCTTGGTGAAAGCCAAGCCATAACCTTATGGTAGTTCAAACTAGTGTTTGTGCCCCGTAGTTCTTGAGTCACCGTAAGCACCGCCTTCCGGATTAAATGGTTGGTTTATAACTTCTAAATTTAACCCTAAATTTTCTAACATCTGCATAATTACATGGTCAAAACGAAGGATTAATTTATTGGTTTGAATTTCACAGGACAAATGTCTGTTTCCAATATGCCAGGCTGCTTTTAATATTAATAATGGGTTATTCGAGGTTGCTTTCATTAATTTCTCTGAAGCCGCTTTCACTTCAATCAATTTACCATTGTCTAATTTTATCAGATCCCCACTACGAAGTTCCGTTGTTTTTATTAAATCTAGCAAAAAATCATCTCCACAATCGGTTCTCATGACTATTCTACGCCTAAACCTATCATCATAGGTAAGTGTGATGGAATCTGAAGGCTCTAACCCATTCGCCAAATTATTTTCTATTACTTTGTTACCTTTTATCATTTTAATCTTTCTAGATTATATTTATTTAGAGAATATGTACTGAATCAAAAAAGGAAATATCTTTGTGCCATTGGTAGCTCCGAGGCAGGTTCACAGGTCAACAAATTACCATCTGCTCTCACTTCATAAGTCTCTGGATCAACTTTTATATGCGGACACAAATCATTATATATCATATCTGATTTAGTGACACTCCTTGTCCCTTTTACTGGAACAGTCTTTTTCCGAAGCTGCAGCTCTTCCCCGATTCCATTAGAAAAGCCAGCTTCTGAAATAAATACCACTGAAGAGTTTTCAAGTGAACGGCCAAAAGTGCCAAACATTGATCTCATATATACTGGTTGAGGGGTAGGAATTGAAGCATTAGGATCCCCCATCTGTCCGCAGACTATGCTACCACCCAGTAAGACTAAATCTGGTTTAACTCCAAAAAAAGCTGGGGTCCAAAGAACTAAATCTGCTCGCTTGCCTACCGAAATACTTCCTATCTCATGACTAATTCCATGGGCCACTGCAGGGTTAATCGTATATTTGGCAATGTATCTTTTTACACGAACATTGTCGTTTTCTCCAGCCTCTTCAGGTAAACTGCCCCGTTGGACCTTCATTTTGTGAGCAGTTTGCCAAGTACGAATAATCACTTCTCCGACTCTACCCATGGCTTGACTGTCAGATGCTATAATTGAGAAAGCACCAAGATCATGCAAAATATCCTCCGCTGCGATTGTTTCCTTCCTAATTCTACTCTCAGCAAAAGCAATATCTTCAGGAATTGATTTGTCCAAGTGGTGACAAACCATCAGCATATCCAGATGCTCCTCTATGGTATTGACTGTATAGGGACGAGTAGGATTTGTGGAACTTGGTATCACATTGGTTTCTCCACAGACCTTAATGATGTCAGGAGCATGTCCCCCCCCAGCGCCTTCTGTATGGAAGGCATGAATAGTACGGCCCTTGAAAGCCTCAATCGTCGTTTCTACAAAACCACTCTCATTAAGAGTATCTGTATGGATCATGACCTGTACATCCATCTTTTCAGCGACAGACAAACAATTATCAATTGCTGCTGGCGTTGTTCCCCAATCCTCATGCAACTTAAGAGCACAGGCACCTGCAAGAACCTGCTCTTCCAGCGCCTCTGGTAAACTGGCATTACCCTTCCCAGCGAAGGCAAGATTCATAGGGAGCCCATCTGCGGCCTGTAGCATCCTACCTATATGCCATTTTCCTGGAGTACATGTGGTTGCCAAGGTGCCATGAGCTGGGCCAGTTCCACCGCCTAACATAGTAGTCAACCCAGAATGTAGAGCATCATCAATTTGCTGAGGGCAAATGAAATGAATGTGAGAATCAAACCCACCGGCTGTCAGAATTTTGCCTTCACCTGCTATGACCTCAGTACCTGGACCTACTACGACATTTACTTCTGGCTGGATATCTGGATTCCCCCCCTTACCGATCTGGAAAATCCTTCCATCAACAATTCCCACATCTGCTTTATATATTCCAGAAACATCAACTATCAGAGCATTTGTTATGATTGTA
>CACIIZ010000013.1 GCA_902586855.1 uncultured Alphaproteobacteria bacterium
GTTGGATTATTGATAATAGATGAAGCGATATTAACTAAGATGATCGTTCAAATATGGGTTTTAACCATGAGTGAAATAAACAATTTTAACTATGCGGGACTGGAGTTAACATATGTCTAAACATGCAGTTTATCCTTCTCTAAAGAATAAAGTGGTGGTTGTGACTGGAGGTGCATCTGGTATTGGAGAGTCAATAACTCGTGCGATGATAAAACAAGGAGCGAAGGTAGGATTTTTAGATTTTGATGAACAAGCATCTAAACGGTTAATTGAGGAGTTGGATCAAAAGGTTGTGGTTTCTGAAATCTGTGATTTGAGAGATATCAATCAACTTCAGAATTCAATCCAAAATATCAGTTCAAAACTTGGGTCAATCGACGTACTTATCAATAACGCTGCTAGGGATGATAGACACAGTTTAGAAAGTGTAACGTCTGAATATTTTGATGAAAGAATAGCTACAAACTTGAAACATCAATTATTTGCAGCCCAGGCGGTAATGAGTGATATGGAAAAGAATGGTGGTGGTGTTATTATCAATATGGGATCAACTAGTTGGATGATTGGTCAGGGTGGGATGCCATGTTATACTACAGCAAAGTCTGCCATCCAGGGGTTGACGCGAGGATTGGCAAGAGATCTTGGTCCAAAGAATATTCGGGTTAATTGTGTTGTTCCAGGGTGGATTATGACAGAGCGCCAGATGTCTATGTGGTTAACTCCAGAAAGTGAGAAGGAATTAATGGAAAGGCAGTGCATTAAGAGAAAGTTAATCCCTGAAGATATTGCTAAATTCGTACTCTTTATGGCTTCGGATGAGGCGGGTGCGTGTTCAAATCAGACTTATATAGTTGATGGGGGATGGTTGTAGATAAACTTATTAATTATGGAACAGCCCCAATAATTTGCTGATCATAATTTATGATTGACCCAGTGATTACCCCAGATGAAGGACTTAATAAGTAAACCACAAGAGGGGCTAGCTTTTTTGGATCAACAAGCTCTCCCATTGGCAAAGAGTTTTCAGCTTTTTGTATCCAATCATCGCCAGCACCATGAAATTTCTTCTGTATTTCTGTTTCCCCAGGCGTTTTCATCCAACCTGGAGCAACAACATTCACTCTTATCTTATCTCGCCGTAACGAATGAGCTGTATTTTTTGATAGCGTAAGAAGCCCCCCTTTGGATGTTGAATATGCTGTTAGAAATCCTTGTCCCACGTAAGCAGATGTGGAAGCAATGTTTACAATAGAACCAGACTTTTTTTCTGCCTTAAGTTTCCGAATTAAACCCTGCATTAAAAGAAATGGGGCTCTTAAATTAGTGTTAATATGTTCCTCCCAAAGTTTTAGGGAGGTGTCTTCGATGCTACCTCTAGTTGTAATTGCTGCACAATTTACTAAGCTATTTAGATTTGGGAATAGTGCTATGCTTCTAGAAATTAGATTTTTGCAATCTTTTGCCTCTGCTAGGTTTGTTCTAAGATATTTCACCTTTGCCCCCCCCCTTGTGGAGCTTTTTTTCGGCTGTGGCTCCTTTTTGAGGATCTCGTCCTGCTACAACTATTTCTTTGCAACCATTTTCAATTAGATTTTTGGCAATTTCATAGCCTAGCCCTTGGGTTCCACCAGTAATGAGAACTGAGTTAGTACTATTATCAATTCGCATAATTTTAGAAGCTTTCTAGAGACAAGTGATTACAATTGGTCGCTTGGAAATTTTTTTCTGTATACAAATGGTGTGCATATAATATCCTCAAAGTATAGCATATTCAAACTTGAATAATCTGAAATCAAAAATTTAATAAAAGGGAAAGAGAAATGCCCGTAATTAACCGAATTGCTGATTTTTATGATGACATGAAAGAATGGAGGCAGACGCTTCATTCTGATCCAGAATTGAAATTCGAATGCCATCGTACCGCTTCATTTATTGTAGAGCGTTTAAAGGAGTTTGGCATTAAAGAGATTCACCAGAGAATAGCACGAACAGGGATAGTTGCAATCATTGATGGAAAGAAAAATGGTAAAACCATTGGATTGAGGGCCGATATGGATGCGCTGCCGCTACAAGAGGTTCAGAACCATCCGTACAAGTCCAGAAATTCTGGAATAATGCATGCATGTGGTCATGATGGGCATATGACCATGTTATTAGGAGCGGCAAGGTATTTGGCCGAAACAAGAAACTTTTCGGGGAGGGTCGCTCTTATCTTCCAACCCTCGGAGGAAGATGGTGGTGGAGGTGAAATAATGTGCAAAGAGGGAATTATGGATACTTTTTCCATTAGCCAAGTATATGGAATTCATAATGCTTCAGATTTGCCCTTAGGTTTCTTTAAGACAAACTCTGGACCAAATATGGCAGCAGCAGATGATTTCACCATCTTGATAAATGGCCAGGGAGGACACGGTGCCAACCCGGAAGAAACTAAAGATCCTATAGTTGTAGCAATCCAAATAGCTCAGGCAATTCAAACAATAAGTTCAAGGAATTTGTCTGCACTTGATCCAGTAGTGATTTCAATAACACAAATACATTCTGGTACGACTCACAATATCATTCCAGATAACGCTTTCATTAATGGGACTGTGAGGACTTTGAGTAAACAGACAAAAAATCTCGTTAAAGAAAGGATATGTGACATTTGTGATGGAATTTCCAAAGCATTTAAATGTGGGGTTAATTTGAATTATCATGATGGGTATCCAGTTACTGAAAACCATAAAAAGGAAACTGAATTTGCAGTAGAAGTTGCATCAGAAATATCAGGTGCTGACCAAGTCGATGGGAACGGTGCGCCAATCATGGGCTCTGAAGATTTTTCCTATATGCTGTTGGAGAGACCAGGCGCATATTTGCATGTTGGCCAGGGCTATGGACCTCCGTTACATAGTCCAGAGTACGATTTTAACGACGACTTGGCACCTATAGGGGCAAGTTTTTTTGCAAAACTGGTGGAAAAAATGCAACCATTGGATTAACTTTAGTATACCAACCTACTTTATGGAGATATATGTGTTTCCTTCAAAAAGGGTTCAAGAATTAACAAAAGAGTCCGTAACTGCAAGAGACTTAATTCTTGATAGTATCTTGATGAGCCCATGTTTAGCCGCACGGGAAAATTTGCCAGGCAATACGAAGCTTTATCTAAAAGCTGAAAACTTTCAACATACAGGTTCTTTCAAAATCAGAGGAGCTTTGTCCAAACTCAAACGTTTGCCAAAAGATTTAAAACTTATTACGGCGTCTTCAGGTAATCATGGAATCGCATGCTCGCATTCTGCACAAACTACGGGGCACAATTTAACCGTAGTGCTTCCTGAAAACGTGTCTAAATCTAAATTGTCGAAAATCACCAGCTATGGCACTCAAACTATACTCCATCCTGGAGACTCTGGGATGGCTGAGCAGCATGCAAGATCCTTGGCTGAAAGTGGTGATTTTGAATATATTTCACCTTATAATGATGACTTCGTTATGGCTGGCCAAGGGACAATTGGTCTTGAACTCCTTGAACAACTTCCACGGATCGATAATGTGTTTATTTCAATGGGAGGAGGTGGTCTTGTCGCTGGCATTGGTAGTGTTATAAAAACTTTTTCACCTACCACAAAAATAATAGGAGCTAGTGCGAAAAATTCGGCTGCGCTAGCTGCAAGCATCAGGATAGGTCATGTAATTGAAACTGAACATTTAGATACTTTAGCTGACGGTTGTGCAGGTGGAGTGGATGTAGATTCGGTAACTTTACCTATAGCATGCGAGGTCATAGATAAAGTTGTTGAGTGCACTGAGGAGGACATCACTAAGGCATTAAGAAAATTAGCCTGGACTGAAAATCTTGTTGTTGAGGGGGCAGCTGCGCTAGCATACGCTGCATTCCTGTCAAGGAAATTTCAGTATGAGGACAGGATAAACGTCATTCTCTTGTGTGGTGGGAACTTTGACAATAGTGTTATATTGCCAATAATCAGCCAAGAAAGTAGCTAAAATTTGGATCTTTGGGATAAAAAATTAGTTAGTCACTATTAGCTACTTTGCCGTAAAATGTTTTCTGAGCTGATTTAGATAATGAAATGCCTGGTTTCGAATTATATGCGAAAACCACCAGCATTCGGGTCAAATCACCGATAGTGGGAGTAACCCTATGCATTGAGTCTTTTCCTCTAAATAACACAAGAGTGCCTGGTTGAATTTCAAGAACTGATGGTTTTTTGCGGCCATGTACTATTTCAGTTACAGTTTCATAGCCCATGTCCCCAGATTCAGAATTTCTTACATTTTTGAAATATTCAAATGTTCCGCCGTCCACGGGTTTTTGTAATAAGAGTGTTACAGCAAAACTAGAATTATCGAAGTGCCATCCTAATTCTTGTCCTTCATCAGCATAGTGGATATTTATGGAAGAGAATGGATCATCATATTCAAATAAAGCTCTTTCTTGTACGATTTGGGAGAGAAAATTCTTAAATAAAACAGAGCGATAAATAATTTTTAGCCCTGAATTTTCAGGAATTTGATCTGTTGTAATACATCCCTTTGATGACTTTATTTGATGATTATGAATGTGATCATCTGGAAAAGATTCATTGATAGGTGTTAAATATACATTGTGAGTTGAAGATGAGTAAAATGCTTTCACTTGATTCTCCTCCGCTTCTTCTACGAGTTTACGGAGAGCTTTCTGTCTTAAGAACTCTGGAATACTCAAAGCCCCATGTTCTTCTAGGCGTTTTTTGCATTGATTGATAAAAGAAGATTCAGTTATCGGACAAGCATCAATATTCACAAATTCATTGAGTAAAGTTAATCCCATGTGAAAGTCCATTTTTTGTTCCAGATAGAGCCTGACTTTAATCAAAATGAATTTGAGTTGGCAACAGAAATGAGGTCTGATCGATTAAACTTTCCAAGATTTTTTTTTTGTGTCAAATTATTTGTACTCTGGGTGACAGTATACTTTTCAGCATGAGTCTACCATTATGAAATACACAGTTTTAGCATTAGCTGGTGATGGAATTGGGCCTGAAATTCTAAGAGCTGGTATCGACGTTGCTAATGCGATTGCTAAAAAAGCCGATCTAGAACTTGATATTATTTATGACCTTATTGGAGGAGTCTGCTGGGATAAGCACCAGACTTTTTGTCGGTCCAAAACAGTTTCTGTTGCGCAAAAAACTAACGCAGTCTTAGTTGGAGCAGTAGGTGGGCCAAAATGGGACACACTCAAAATAGATGTTCTTCCTGAAGAAAGAGATGGGCTTATGAAGTTAAGGAAGGAAATGAGGGCTTTTTTTGGCATGAGACCAGTGAAGTATTACCCACAACTTCATGATCAGACACCATATGCAAGGGGAAAAGTTGAGAACTCTGAAATCATGGTACTTAGGGAAATGTGTGGGGGAGTAATGTTTGCACAACCCCGCGGCAAAAAAAACAAAAAAAATCAAAGATATGCCTATGACACGGCTGGTTATACTGAAACTGAAATACGACAATTTGCTGTCGGTGGATTTGAGCTAGCAAGACTGCGGAAAAATCGTCTTGTATCAATCGATAAGTCTAATGTCATGGAAAGTTATAGACTTTGGCGAGAGGTAGTCCAAGAAGTATCAAGGGAGTACAAGGACGTCGAAGTTAAACATCTTTATGCTGATAACTGTGCTTTTCAAATTGCAATGAACCCAGCTCAGTTTGACATAGTATTGGCCTGTAACTTTCTTGGCGATTTATTTTCTGACTTAGCTGGAATTATTTCTGGTGGGTTAGGAATGCTCCCTTCCGCTTCGCTTTGTGAGCCACCGATCGGTGTGACCCAAGGAATATATGAACCAGTCCATGGCTCTGCACCAGACTTAATTGGTGCAGGCATTGCCAATCCAATCGGAATGATACTTAGTGTTGGAATGATGTTTGATTATTCTTTTGGTCGAAAAGATCTATCAGAGAGAATTGAGCATGCTATACAACAGGTTTTAGACGTTGGGTGCATGACCCCAGATGTAGGAGGTGCTGCGTCTACAGATGAAGTAACAAAAAAGGTTATTAAAGAGATCCAGAAATGGCCATAGAATATGATTATGTTATCGCAGGAGGCGGTTCGGCCGGTTGTGTCTTAGCTTCTAGATTGGCCAAAAATTCCTGTGCGTCAGTTTGCTTGGTGGAGGCTGGTGGTACAGGTCGTAATATTTTTATCAAAATGCCTGCTGGAAATGGGTTTGTATTTGGTAATCCAAAACTTGATTGGGGTTATAGCTCTACTCCTCAAAAGGAATTAAACAACCGTCAAATCTATTTTGCACGCGGCAAGGCGCTGGGTGGGACATCCATAGTCAATGGCATGATATACATGAGAGGAATTCCTAGTGATTATGATCAGTGGAGTCAAATGGGTCTCCAAGGCTGGGGTTATTCAGATTTTTTACCATATTTTAAACTTGCAGAAGGATCAGTCAGAAGGAAGTCTTATTTTCATGGTAATAATGGTCCATTAAGAGTGGAACCAGCCAGAAACTTTGGAAAATTGGATCAAGCGTTTATTCAAGCGGCCATAGCAGCTGGGCACAAGAATATTGACGATTTTAATGGAGTTCATAGAACAGGGGTCTCTAGATGTGACAGTACGGTATATCGTGGTGTACGGCAGTCGGCGGCAATTGCCTATCTAAATCAAATTCCAGATAACCTAACAGTTATAACAAATTCCCATATAGCTCGAATTCTTTTCAGAAAACGGAAAGCAATAGGAATCGAAACCATGAATGGGAAGAAGATACTAGCTGGCAACGAAGTGATTATTTGCCAAGGCGCTTTTGGGACCCCGCAACTATTGATGCTCTCAGGGATTGGAGAAGCAGGTCATTTACGCTCTCATGGAATCGATCCTGTTCTGAATCTGCCTGGTGTTGGTCAAAATCTTGCCGATCATTTAGATGTATCGATCCAGTACGGGTCCACGAGAATGGATCTAAGCTCTGCCCAACATCAGAGACTAGATAAGGCAGCTTTATTAATGGGTAAATGGCTATTTAATGGTAGTGGCCCTGGAGGAGGTTCCCTATTTTCAACCGTACTTTTCCATGCCTTAGAAGATCCCGCAATGCCAGAATTACAAGTATATATGACACCAATGATCATAGATGAAAACTTTAAGAATGGAGAAAATGAGCGAGTACCTTTTTTTCAACGCTTGGGTCGCAAGTTACTTGTTCGGGGAAGAAAGGTTGCAAGACCTGGAGTGCAAATTGACATTAATCAGGAAAGACCTAGATCATCAGGAAATGTGCAGCTTCTGAGTTCCAATCCGCTTCAGTATCCGATGATTGATCCCAACTATCTTGCCGATAATAGAGATCTAACAGAACTTGTTAGAGGAGTTAAGGATATGCGAGATGTAATGTCTCAGTCCAACATAAGTCAGTTCTTAACGGGAGAGCAAGGAGCCTGGGCTGATGCCAGAACTGATAAAGAAATCATATCAGCCATTCGTGAAACTGCTTACACTGGTCATCATCCGTGTTCTACTGCGCGCATGGGAAACGATTCTGATTTAGGAGCCGTCCTTGACGGCGAATTAAAGGTGCGTGGTATAGAAGGTTTGAGAGTATGTGATGCTTCTGCAATGCCAACCCAAATTACTGGAAACCTTTATGCAACAGTTGTTGCAATGGCCGAAAAGGCAGCAGACATGATCCTGGGTAGGAATCCTTTGGTTCAAGAAGAGAAACGGGGAAGCGAATGACATGAATATGACTTGTGGTGAAGCGACGATGAAACTTTTATCAAACTACGGAGTCAGAGTGGTTTTTGGGATACCTGGTGTTCACACTCTCGATATTTGTCGCGGCTTAGCAGATGTGGAAAAACCGGGATGCCTGCGCCATGTTCAGGCTCGAAACGAACAAGGAGCTGGTTTTATGGCAGAAGGCTGGGCTCGGGCCACGGGTGAGGTGGGGGTGGCTGTAGTTATTTCAGGTCCTGGGGTAACGAATGCTTGTACTGCATTAGGCCAAGCATATGCAGATAGTTTACCTTTATTATTAATTTCAGCGGAACCAGATAGTAAAACAATAGGCAAAGGTTGGGGGGTGCTGCATGAAATTACTGAACAAAAGAAAGTTACAGAACCATTAACGGCATTTTCGGCAACTGCCTGGCGTCCTGCCGATATTCCCGAATTGTTAGCTCGGGCTTTTTCGATTTTCACTAGTCAGAGGCCGAGGCCAGTTCATATTTCTATTCCTTTGGATGTGCAGGCAAAGGTTACCGGAGAGGAATGGAAAGCGCTTTCTTTTCTAAAACCACCAAGTGCTGATAAAAAGCAGATTATCAATGCTGCAAATTTACTAAAATTTTCCAAAAAACCAATCATTATGATTGGAGGCGGTGCTGTGAATACAGGAAGAGACCTCCTCAAATTAGCCGAAACGCTCGGTGCGGTAGTAATTTCTTCGACGGCAGGTAAGGGTATAATTCCTGATTCCCACCCACTTCATTTATCAGGTTCGACCGTAAGAGGGGAAGTCCAGGGTTATATCAAAAATGCTGATATGATACTTGCGGTTGGTACTGAACTGGCAGAGACTGATAGTTTTGTAGAACGCTTGCGTTTCATAGGCGACATTATCCGTATTGACATTGATCCAAACAAGATTAACGATTTTTATCATGCAAAGATCGGTATAATAGGGGATGCATCGCCTGCGATAAAAGAGTTGGCTGAAGAACTTAGAAAACATGATGGAACCAAGCGGTTTAATTCTGCTTGTGCTGAAGTGGCTGAAATACGTGCTTCAATAAGGAATAACCTAACCAAAACAGAACGAAAGCATCAAAAGGTATTAGACATTCTACAAAAACATGTTCCGCAGGACACAATTTTTTCTGGAGACGCTTGCCAGTTGGTCTATACAGGTGCTTTTGGTTTTAATGTTGCAGGTCCAAGGCAGTGGTTTTATCCTGCGGGATTTTGTGCATTAGGAAATGCTGTTCCAAATGGTATTGGCGCGAAACTAGCTAAACCTGATAAACATGTAGTTGTGTTGGCAGGTGATGGTGGGTTTATGTTCACTATGCCTGAAATTATTACTGCAGTGGAGCTCGGGCTGTCATTACCTATTATTATTTGGGAAAACGGAGGACTGAAGCAAATACAAGATGATATGGATAATAGTAATATCAAGCGAGTCGGTGTAGAAGGAATAAATCCAGATTTTGAAACTTTGGCTAAAGCTTGTCATTGTAAGGCTATCTATGTTGATAGTGATAAGGCCTTTATTCAAGCAATCTCTGAAGGCCTAAAGGTAGATCACCCAACTCTAATTTTAATAAAGGAGAATGACCCTTGGTTGACATAAAAACTTTTAAGTATTTTGTAAATAATAGTTGGCATGAACCTAGTTCCGGAAAATTTTTTGATACTGAAAACCCTGCCACTGGTGTCACATGGGCTCGGGTTCCAGATTGCCGTTCTGCGGATATTAATCGAGCTGTTGCCGCTGCTAAGCATGCATTTTATGAAGGGCCATGGGGAAAAATGATGCCAGCCCAGAGGGGACGTTATTTACAAAAAATAGGTGATGTAATTTCGAGAAATGCTGAAAGACTCGGTAGTGTAGAAACTCTCGATAATGGTAAATTACCTAAACAAATAACTCCGAGTTTAGAAAAGGATGCTTGGAGTGTTGATAGTTGGAATTATTATGCTGGAATGTGTGATAAGTTCGAGGGACGTATCATACCTGCAGAAATGCCAAACTTACATAATTACCTGAAGTGGGAACCATTCGGTGTAGTGGCCCAAATCCTTCCATGGAATTCTCCAATTGGAACACTAATTTGGAAGTTAGCACCTTGTCTCGCTGCTGGAAACACTGTGGTATTAAAACCGTCGGAGTATGCCAGTTGTTCAACACTAGAGCTGATGGATGTTCTTCTGGAAGTGGATTTACCACCTGGAGTACTAAATGTTGTTACAGGGTATGGTCAGACCACGGGAGAACCTTTGATTGACCACAAAGATGTGCGTATGGTGTCGTTTACAGGGGGTACTGTTGGGGGTCGCATTGTTGCTAGTGTTGCCGCAAGACAGGTCAAACCAGTTGTTATGGAGCTGGGTGGAAAGTCACCTCAAATTGTATTTCCAGATAGTGACTTAGATTTAGCCGTCAATGGAATAGCATCAGGCATATTTCCTGCGGGTGGGCAGAGTTGCATTTCGGGGTCAAGATTGTTGATCCATAAATCAATCATTGATGAATTTACTGAACGGTTGGTAAGTCGCGTTAAAAAAGCTCGAGTAGGGGACCCAAATGATCTGAAAACTCAAATAGGTCCAATGGCAAACCGTCCTCATTATGAGAAGGTCTTGAAAAAGATTTCAGCTGCGGAAGAAATGGGGTGCAAACTGGTTTTAGACGGAAGATCTGCTTGTAGAGAAGTGGGCTATTACATTGGTCCAACAATATTTTCAAATGTTCCCAATGGGTCAGACTTAGCCCAGAATGAAGTTTTTGGGCCAGTTGCTTCGACTGAATCCTGGGATGACGAAGAGCAAGTAATACATTTAGCAAACGATACTATATACGGTCTGGCTGCAGGAATTTGGTCACAAAATGTAACAAAAGCAATGAGAATTGCGGATCGGATTGAGGCTGGCACTGTTTATATAAATAACTACTTCAATGCTGCTGCCCAAAGTCCCGTAGGAGGGTACAAGCAATCGGGTTATGGTCGTGAAAATGGGTGGGAAGGGATGCGCTGTTTTATGCAAGCTAAATCAGTTTGGTTGGCGACTGATCCTCTTCAAGAAGAGCCATTTTCTTAATAAATCCTTTCTCAGATCATCATTTGCTTAAGGGATGGAATCTATATATTTATTATGGCTTTTGGCGTGAAATATTGGATTTCCATTCTTGTCTTGTAAGGAATCTAATTGTGTCTCATAGAGATCCGATAGAAAATCCTTATTTAGAATACCCTTTAATTGCCCAGAGTGGAGATTCTTTCCTTTTTTCAATACCAAGGCATAATCTGCAAATCTAATTATGCTGTTTATGTCATGGGTTGAGAGAAATACTGTAAGGTTTAGCTGTCTGCGTAGTAGATCTATCAGTTCAAGAAAATCGATAGTCCTTGCAAAATCTAACGACGCAGTGGGTTCATCAAGGAGTAAAAAGTTTGCTTCCTGAGCTAATGCCCTCGCGAGAGTGGCTCGTTGCATTTCTCCACCCGACAAGTTGGTTACGAGTTCTTTTGATTTTGGTAACAGCTTTAATTTTTTTAAAGCATTATTTACCGCGTCGTAATCACGTTGGGTTTCTCCAAAAAACCAATTTGAACGAGAAGTTCTCCCCAACATTACATATTCGACCAATGACATACCAATAGGGATACTGAAGTTCTGAGGTGTATATGAAAAAGAGATACTTTTCTTGTCTTTAAGTAGGCCTAAACTGGATTTTCCGTTTACAGAGAAACTTCCGGTGAAAGTTTCTAGTCCTACCATGGATTTCATTAATGTGGTTTTGCCTGCACCATTTGGTCCTATGATAGCTACAAAGGATCCACCGGGAATTCTAAATGAAATATTCTGCAGTAAAGTCTTTCCACTAGCAATTACACTTAGACTTTGTGCTTCGAAAGCCATACTAAATTGTTCCCTTAGATAAGCGTAATAAAAACGCAAAAAATGGAGCGCCTAAGAATGCAGTTATCACTCCTATAGGTAATTCAGCTGGAGCAATTGCCATTCTGGAGAAGGTATCTGCTAAAGTTAAAAATGAACCTCCTGCTAAAGCTGATAGAGGGATAATAACCCTATAACTAGAACTCACGGTTAACCTTATGATATGTGGTATAACTAAGCCTACGAAGGCTATCAGTCCGCTTAGGGAGACAGCAACGGCGGTCATCAAGGTAGCGCATATAATGACAACTATATAAGTTCGGTTTGGGTTGCCACCAAGACTTCTCGCCTCCTCATCGGATAATCTTAGCAAATCAAGTTCTTTACTCAAGGCGTAAATTAAGATGAAGCAAGCAACGAAATAAGGTGCTAACGTTAATACCTCCGTCCAACCAGAGGTTAATAATCTGCCAATAAGCCAGCCAAAGATTTCTTGAATAGAAAGAAAATTTCTTTGCATGATATAGGTTTGGCATGCCGTGAGAAAGGCAGCGGTTGCAACCCCTGCGAGTAGTAAACTAGCTGGAGTTTTTCCAGCACTTGAGGATATTGTTGCCGCGCAGAGAACCGCTCCCAAAGCTCCCAGGAAAGCCCCCAATTGTACTGTGTCTATAAATCCTAGAGATAAGTTGATACCAGTGACTATTACTAAGGTAGCACCTAAACCTGCTCCAGCAGCTGAGCCAAGCAAGAATGGATCTGCAAGAGGATTTCTAAAAATACCCTGAAACCCGGCTCCAGCAACGGCTAGTGAAGCTCCAACCAGAAACCCTAAACAAAACCTGGGTAATCGCCACTCCAAGACAATAATTCTATTAATTTCACTTATATTTGGGTCTTGACCCCGCCCCAACATTAAGTCCGATAGGTATTTTAAACTTTCAATAGGCGGTATTTTGGCAGCACCCAAGCAGATGCTTAATATTCCAGATAGGATTACTAAAAATGTGTAGAGCAGGAGAGTACGCTTTGGTACGGTGAAAACCTTGTCCATCTTTTGATAGTCCCAAAAATAAAATTAATAAAGCATGAATTAGTTTGGTTCAAGAAAATCCACGATAGAAGCTGCGAAATCGAGTACCCTTGGACCCCACCTAGATGCTATATCTCGGTCAATGCGTATAAATTTTTTACTTTTGACAGCATTAACATGATCCCAACCAGGTCGTTTCATTATTTTTATAATTTGATTTGAATTTTTTCCTGGTAATATGATCAAATCTGGATTTGATGAAATTATATACTCTGGTGATAATTTAGGATAACCATAACCTTCTTTATCAGCACCATCCGCAATATTTTTCAGGTTTAACATCTGATAAATACTACCAATAAAGCTAAAGGATGAAGCGCTATAGTAATTTTCGTCTATTTCATGATAGATCTTTTCCACCCGTCTTTTTTGCCGAATCTTGGTCAATCGGTTCATCCCTTTTTCTAGTTTAATGACTAGTTTGATAGCTTTCTTGGAATTCCCAGTTACTCTTCCTAAAATCTTTATTTGGTTAAGTATTTCTCTGAAATCTGGAGGTGCTGGAAGTAGGAGGGTGTCTATACCTACTAGATTTAACCCTTTAACGACATCACCGATATCATAGGACAGAACTACCAAATCGGGTTTAAAGGAAGCTATCGCCTCTAGATTTGGTTCGTAGGCCGACAAATCGGTCCGCGGCACACTTTTTGGAAAGTTTGACTGACTATCTACTGCAATGATCTGTGGTGCAGCTCCAATTGCAAATAATATCTCGGTCAATGAAGGTGAAAGTGAGATGATTTTATCAGGTTTATCGTCTGCCAAGGCACTGGAAGAAACTAATCCCTGACAGAGGCAGATCAATAAGAAAAAGTTTCTTAAAGTTGATGACAGCATATGTAAAATGAAATCCCTCATTCTTTTCTAGAAATTTGTTGAGATCTCCTAGTGGAGCTTTCCTTAGATTGCATTCTAACGCATCATAGATATTAGCTTTAATTACTTTTATATTTGTTTTTTGGTTGGAAGTTTGATGCCTCAGGAAGTCTTTGTTCGCTTATCCAGATAGATTTGTTTGGGTGCATTCCTGCGCCGAACACAGCTGGAACGGCGGAGCAGCGCATTTTATTCAGCAGGCGGGTGTCAGCAACTCCCACAGAAGGATGGATCCCGCCATGCGTTTCACTAAGAGCATGCCAGTCAGATCTACGTTTTTCATAGGTTTCTGGGTCTTGGAGCTGATCACATACTAATTCATTGGTATTAAGATCCACTCTGATTTTGTCTCCATCCTTAATCAATCCTATAGGACCTCCAATTGCCGCTTCTGGACCGACATGGCCTATTACTAACCCAACAGAACCTCCCGAAAATCTACCATCAGTCATAAGACCCACAACTATGTTTTTGTCGCGGCATAATGCAGTTATTCTAGAGGTTGAGTCTAACATTTCTGGCATACCTGGTCCTCCAACAGGCCCTTCATATCTAACTACTATCATATCAAAATTTGCGAAAGAGTCAGGAGATTCATCTAACCTTTTCAGTAGGTTCTGTTCTCCATCAAATACCTTTGCATTTCCAATGAAAACATTATTTTCTAGTCCGCCTTCTACGCCTGCCAATTTAAGAATAGCACTACACTCGGGTGATAAATTACCGCCTAACAGCCTCAACCCACCAGTTTCTTTGAAAGGAAACTGTACGCTATATATGACATCTCCATCAGGATTAGGAGGGGAGAGCTTTTTGACCTGATCAACAAGTTTTTCGCCAGTACAAGTTAATGTATCACCGTTTAGCAGACCTGCCTCAAGGAGATCTTTGACTATCACTTGGACACCACCTTTTCTATCAATATCAACCATTGAAAATTTACCGAAAGGTCTTGCATTCACTACCACAGGTACAATCTGCTCAGACAAGTAATTGAATTCATCAGCACTCATTATGTCTTCAGAAAAATTTGAATAGCCTGCAGCTCTTGATAGTTCTGGGGCATGAAGCATTACATTTGTTGATCCCCCAACTGCCATAGACACTATGAGTGCATTACGTATAGATTCCCTGGTCACAATGTCCCTAGGGGTGATATTTTGATTTATTAGTATTGTTAAATAATCAATCAATTCGTTTGGAAAATCTTTAGTGCGTTTAGTATCTTGGGAAGCTGGAGACACCATATGTAAAGGTTGCATGCCCAAAACGCCAATAAATGTTTGCATAGTATTATAAGTAAACATGCCGCCACAACTTCCTATCCCGGGACAAGCTTCCATAGCAATTCTTCGTTTGAGAGCCTCATCTCCACTTCCAGCAATCTGATAACTACTTATTATATCGATTGGTTCGCCTGTTGAGCTGTCTAAACCTGGTCTAATGGAGCCATCTGACATTATAATTGCAGGCCTGTTATGCTCCAAAATTGCTGCAAGTGTTCCCACTGGAGGTTTGTCGCATGCCACTACTGCTATTAACCCCTCAAGCCCTGATGCACTTAAATGTTCGCATATACTATCGTTGGTCACTTCTCTCCCGATCAGTGAATAACGCATCTCCTTTGTTCCATTCCGAATTCCATCTGATGTAGCTAATGTGAATTCAGGCTGTATGAGTCTCATTTTCAGTTGATTCGGATCTTTTCCAACCCGTGCTAGCAATGCTTCATGAATTACTTGTACCTTCGCTCCAACCCCTAAATAGCATTGGGAATCACCTTTATTTCCAACAACTCCTACGGATGGTTCATGTATTAGATCAACGTTGGTCCCTAATTCTCTTGCTATTCCAAAAGTTTGGGAATTCCTTCCAGGGTTTTTATCAATCAATACGGTTTTTGTATTCTTCATAATGTTTCCTTTAATTTTAGTAACAAGCACAGAAAAAAAATCAATATCTTTCCTTACCATATTTGCGAAACGCATTTTAAGTTCTTAATGGCGTTACTGGATCATCTCACAATTCGACTTCAATATTACTCACTTATATTAGTATGAGACAAGAGTACTAATTTTCAAACCAGAGTCCTGAATGCGTTTAGACCCCTCAAGGTTCACAAGATCAATAATGGCCAAGATCATAATTTTATTTTTTGGAACCCTAAACTTTTCAACCAAAATGTCGGCACATGCTATTGCTGTACCACCAGTTGCCACCAGGTCGTCTATGATTACAATATTGTCTGAGGTCTTAATTAATGTATTCTTTTGAATTTCTACAGATGTGCTCCCATATTCGAGATTAAAATCTTTTTTGTAAGTTTCGTTAGGTAATTTTCCAGGTTTCCTTGCAAGGACAAATGGGAGGCACAAATTAGCAGCTACAGAACCAGCGAATATAAATCCACGACTTTCAATACTAACTATTATATCTGCTTTAAAATCACTTGTAATTCTGGTGAGTTCTTTGCATGTCTTGACGAAAGCAGTTGGTGTTTCAATAAGACTTGTGATGTCCCGAAATTCTATGCCAGGAATGGGGAAATCATTTACAGTTCTGATGCTCGGTTTGATTCCTAATGGATCACTCATATTTGTTGTAACCTTTCTTATTAGCAGCTTTTCTAAGCTGAATTAAAAGATGCTCACATCTTAAGATCAAATAGAATTCTAGCACGCAAGATATATATCAATTTCAATAATGTAGTTCCTAATTTCTCAACCATAATTCTGGAAATTGCATACTTGATACTTAAAGATTTTTGCGGAGTTCATCGAAAGCCTTCAGCGATGGGACAAGCGTTTCTATATGATCAAGGGGGATCATATTAGGCCCATCGGAAGGGGCTTTATCTGGATCTTCGTGGGTTTCTATAAAGACTCCACTGACACCCATGGCGCAGGCAGCTCGAGCAAGCCCATAAACAAATTTTCTATCCCCACCAGAAGAATTGCCTAAGTCACCTGGTTTTTGTACAGAATGTGTTGCATCAAAAATCACAGGATAGCCAGTTTCTGCCATGGTTTCTAGGCCGCGGAAATCATTTATTAAGGTATTATAGCCAAAACTGGTTCCCCTTTCACATAGCATAATATTTCTGTTTCCAGTGCTTTCAATTTTCGCAGCGACAGGCCACATATCTTGCGGTGCTAGAAATTGGCCTTTCTTAATATTGATTGGCTTGCCTGTGTTTCCAGCCGCTATTAACAGGTCAGTTTGTCGGCAAAGGAAAGCTGGTATTTGTAATATATCAACAACTTCTGCTGCAATTATACATTGGGAAGGTTCGTGGACGTCCGTAGTGACAGGGCAATTAAATGTTTTGGATACATCCTGAAGAATTCGTAATCCTTCCTCTATTCCGATGCCTCGAGTGGAGCTTATAGAAGACCTATTCGCTTTATCAAAGCTTGATTTGAAAATAAATTTAGAATTGTTCTTTAAACAAACTTTTGCAAGTCTTTCAGCAATCATCAGTGCGTGATCGAGGCCCTCTAACTGGCAAGGTCCACAAATAAAAACAATTGGTTTTGCCCCTCCAATTTTGATGTCTTTGATGGATATTATCTTTTGTTGCATAACTATCTAATCAAGGTATAAGCATAGGATACTGGTTTGGTATTTGTACGAACATTTATTCTCTACTGATAAAAACAAGATAAATAATAAGGACATTATATCTAGTCCATTCAGAACTTTGTAAGTAAAAATTCTACTCATGCAATCATTTTTTTTTGTAGGAGCTTAATATAGAGGTTGGGTTGAGTTCTATGTTTTGTAAATTTAGAATCTTATGAAAAGAAGTCCTATATATATAAAATGCAGCTCTGGGATTCAATTTTCATAAATGTTGTTGAAATGGTGTTACTAGAGAAGCTAAATGGTATATTAGGATATTAAAGGTAGCCAATGACTAATCAAACTTGTCTGAATACGTCGCCAAAAGTGAGTGACGAAATCCGAAAGACCACATGTTATATGTGCGCTTGCAGATGCGGTATTGACGTACATCTTAAGGAAGGAAAAGTGGCCTATATAGAGGGGAATAGAGATCACCCAGTAAATAAAGGGGTATTGTGTGCTAAGGGAAGTGCCGGAATTATGCAAGTTAATGCTCCTTCTAGATTGCGTGCTCCTCTGAAGAGAGTTGGCCCTAGAGGATCAGGTAAGTTTGAGGAAATAAGTTGGGAAGAAGCACTCGAAATAGCTGAAGGTCTCTTACGACCAATTCGAGATCAAAACCCAGAAAAGCTAGCATTTTTTACCGGTAGAGATCAGTCTCAATCATTTACAAGTTTATGGGCACAAGATTTTGGAACTCCTAATTATGCAGCTCATGGAGGTTTTTGTAGCGTAAACATGGCAACAGCAGGTATTTATACTATAGGTGGTTCTTTCTGGGAATTTGGTCAACCAGACTGGGAAAATACGAAAATTTTCATAATTTTTGGGGTGGCAGAAGATCATGATAGTAATCCAATTAAGATTGGACTTAGCCGGCTAAAGGAACGCGGTTCAAAAATAATAGCGGTAAATCCAATTAGAACGGGTTATAATGCGATAGCAGATGAATGGATTGCAATAACCCCTGGTACGGATGGGCAGTTCATCTTGGCCTTAATCCATGAAATTCTTAAAGCAGGAAAAATTGATCTTGATTATCTCTCTAGGTATACAAATGCTCCCGTTCTTTTAAATGCTGAAACTGGTTTACTTCTCCGAGACAAGGATGGTAAAGAGCTCGTGGTTGACAAAGAGTCTGGAGATTTACATCCATTCGATAGGAAGGGAATATATCCTGATCTGGCTGGTGAGCACCTTGAAAGTGGAATGCTTCACAGGACTGTTTTTCATAGTTTGGTTGATCAATATTTAAGTCCTGAATTTTCTGCAGATGTTGTTAGTGAGAGTACAGGTATTTCGGCAGGCAAGATCCGAGCGATTGCTTCAGAGTTAGCCAAAGTGGCTTTTGAGGAAACTATTGAATTGCCCCATTCTTGGACAGATTTCCGTGGGGAAGAGCATACGAAGATCATTGGACGCCCTGTGAGTTTTCACGCTATGAGAGGAATCTCTGCCCATTCCAACGGTTTCCAGACTTGTCGGGCTTTACATGTGTTGCAAATACTTCTTGGATCAGTCGAAGTTCCCGGGGGATTTCGTTTAAAGCCTCCTTATCCCAAACCATCTACAATACATCCAAAACCGCATTTTAAGGTATCTCCAGGCTCTCCACTTGATGGGCCACATCTTGGATTTGTTCATGGACCTGATGATCTAGCATTAAAAAGTGATGGAACTCCCGCACGTATAGACAAAGCATTTACTTGGGAAAATCCTATGTCAGCCCACGGTCTCATGCATATGGTGATTTCAAATGCCTATCATGGGGATCCTTATAAGATTGATACGTTGTTCTTTTATATGGCTAATATGTCCTGGAATAGCTCGATGAATACCCGTGGGGTTTTGAAAATGTTAACCGATGTTGATAGGAATGGAAAGTACGTGATTCCTAATATTATATATTCTGACGCCTACTCATCTGAGATGGTAGCCTATGCTGATTTGATACTTCCAGACACCACATATCTTGAGCGGTATGATTGTATCAGTCTTTTAGACCGACCAATCTCAGAGGCGGATGCGATTGCCGATGCTATTAGATGGCCAGTAATAAAGCCAGACAGAGATGTTCGTGGATTTCAATCAGTGCTTTGTGAATTGGGTGGAAGACTTGAGCTTCCAAACTTTATTAATGAAGATGGAACTCAGAGATATACGGATTATGCAGATTATATAGTCAATCATGTGCGAAAACCAGGTATAGGACCATTAGCGGGCTTCAGAGGTACTGGAACAAGTGCCGGTAGGGGAGACGTTAACCCAAGACAGATGGATCAATATATTGAGAATGGTGGGTTTTTTGTGGAAAAAATTCCATTTGGTGCTAATTATTACAAACCTTGGAATATGGGTTACCAAGAGTGGGCAGTGAAAATGGGGCTCTATGATAGTCCAAAGCCATATTTGTTTCAGCTTTATTTGGAACCACTTAGGAAGTTTCAAAGAGCTGCAGAAGGTTACGGAGATCGTCAACCCCCCGAACACTTGCGAAAAAGAATTAAGAGTACGATGGCTCCCATACCGATTTGGTATCCACCTTTTGAAGGCGAGCATGTTGATCCTGCAGAGTACCCCTTACACGCGCTGACTCAAAGGCCGATGGCTATGTATCACAGTTGGGGAGGGCAAAATGCATGGTTGCGGCAGATCCACGGAACAAATCCTTTATACGTCTCCTCTACTCAGATGAAAAAGCATGATCTTGTCCAGGGAGACTGGGTTAAACTATCATCTGCACACGGGTCTATAGTTGTTCCAATAGCGGAAATGTCCGCCCTAAATGAGGATACGGTTTGGACATGGAACGCAATTGGTAAAAGAAAAGGTACTTGGGCGCTGGACGTCGACTCACCTGAGACAACAAAAGGATTTTTGCTCAATCATTTAATAAGCGAGCTTCTGCCTCAAAAAGGTGATGGATATAGATGGATGAATTCTGATCCAATAACTGGGCAGGCTGCTTGGTTTGATTTGCGAGTAAAAATTGAAAAGACTGAATTGCAAAAGATGGATGATACTAGTTTTGAGATTATAGAGTCACCGGTTGGTAAAGGACCTGATAATTTAAGCTGGAAGGTTGGAAAATGACCATGCTGCCTAAGAAGACGGAACGGAAGTTAGGATTGGTTATCGATTTAGATACCTGTGTTGGTTGTCATGCCTGCGTTATAAGTTGTAAAGGATGGAATACGGAAAATTATGGCGCGCCACTGAGTGACGAGAGACCTTATGGGGCTGATCCAACTGGAACATTCCTTAACCGAGTTCATTCATATGAGGTGAAGATCGATGGGAAAGAGTCTCAACTTTTTCACTTCCCAAAATCGTGTTTGCACTGTGAAGATGCTCCTTGTGTCACTGTCTGTCCCACTGGGGCTAGTTATAAGCGGGTTGAAGATGGTATTGTCCTGGTGAACGAAAAAGACTGCATTGGTTGTGGACTATGTGCATGGGCTTGTCCATATGGGGCTAGAGAACTTGATGCTGCTGAGGGTGTTATGAAAAAATGTACACTTTGCGTAGATAGAATATATAATGAAAACCTGCCTGAAGAAGATCGAGTACCAGCATGTGTTCGAACATGTCCTTCAGGGGCGCGGCATTTTGGTGATTTTTCTGATCCCGAAAGCCAGGTTAGTAAAATTTCTAGAGAAAGAAATGGTTTTGATCTTATGCCGGAGCAAGCAACAAAGCCGGTAAACAAATATCTTCCTCCTCGACCAAAAGACACTATGAAGGAAGTTGACGTTCTAGCTCCTTTTCTTGCCCCAGTCGCTGATGAACCTGAGGGATTTATGGCATGGTTGGACAAAAAACTGGATAAGCTCTAATGTATCCTGCTTCCTCTTTAATTATTTTCACCTCTTTCTCTGGAATAGGATTTGGCTTATTATTTTTCTTAGGTGTAGGTCTTCCAGCACCCAAAGGAATGTTGGCACTTATTTTCTTGCTAATAGCAAATAGCCTTGCTGTGGGGGGGCTTTTTGCTGCTACTTACCATCTTAGGCGTCCTGAACGGGCTCTGAAAGCCTTTACGCAGTGGAAAACTAGCTGGTTAAGTCGGGAAGCTTGGTTCGCGGTTGGAGCTTTATTATTTATGGCAATATACGGAATTGGTTTGGTGTTTTTTGGGGTAGCAGTTGGTTTGGTAGGAATGGTTGGAGCACTATTGTCAATTGCAACGGTTTATTCAACATCAATGATTTATGGTGATCTAAAAACCGTTCCGCGTTGGAATACACCCCTTACCCCGATACTTTTTTTGGTTATAGCCCTTACAGGGGGAAGTATTATTGCGGGTTTGGGAGAAATCACTCTTATTTTACTTCTGATCACTGCTATCACTCAGGTGGCTTACTGGGTAAAGGGAGATACTGCCTTCGCTAAATCTGAAACTACAATTACTTCAGCAACTGGGCTAGGTAAAGAGGGCATTGCTCGCCTGTTTTCACCGCCCCATACAAGCAGTAATTATCTCTTAAAGGAATTTGTTTATATCGTTGGCAGGAAGCATGTTTCGAAATTGAGGTTTGCATCCCTCGCTATGATGGTGGGAGTTCCAATAGCACTACTTTCGGTATCGGTTAATTTATGGTTTTCTCTTGTTGCCGTTATATGCCATTTAGTCGGTGTTGTAATTTCTCGTTGGCTATTTTTTTCTCAAGCGGAGCATGTGGTGGGTATCTATTATGGCCACCGATCAGATTGTTGAAGATCTCTTATTCCAAAGGGAAGAGTATTGGTTCAAGACCCCATTATCTTGATAGCGTTTAGTTCTGATGTCAGTGATTTAACCTTTGCCTCTCCAAGGGATTGTTTTATTAATTACCCACCGCATTAAAATGTCAAAAGCAAGGCCCAGTAAACCCATAATCAAAATAGTCACCCAAATTAGTTCATAATTTGATACAACCCGCGCTACATTTTCTATGAAACCTATTCCAGTCGTTCCGGCTAACATCTCTGCTGCAACTAAAGTTCCCCAACAGACGCCTATAGAAATCCTAATGCCCGTTAATATCTCAGGCATTGCATTAGGTAGAATTACGTATCTTAAGATTTGTCGATCAGATGCCCCAAGCGAATGTGAAGCACGAATTTTTGATAGCTGTGTACCAGAAGCCCCAGTTCTTGCAGAAATAACCATTATTGCAAATGCGACCATGAATAACAAAAAGATCTTACCATCATCTTGTATCCCAAAAATAGTTAAAACCAGAGGGGCCCATGCAAGAGGTGGAACAGGACGATAAAGTTCAATTATGGGGTCAAAAAAAGATTTAAAAAAACGAGAAACTCCCATGTAGATACCTAAAGGCACTCCTAAACCGATTCCTAGGAACAATGCAACTATCACTCTAAATAAAGAATCCCAAATATGACCATCCAACATTGGAATAGCACCCAAGTAAACATCACCTTGAGCTACGGCTAACATTCTATCCTTTAAAGTAGGCTGAAAGACGCCTGATTCGGAGTGCCGACCATACTCTCCAGGAAGCATATCAATTAAGAAATCAGGAATGAAAAATCCTAGAATATCGCCAATTTGGATCCATTTCCACCATAGAAGTGTAGATCCCTTATATCCCCCACCGCTATCTATGTCTGGATTTGCCAAAGTCATGAAAGTGGCAACAACATCGGTTGGTTTTGGCAACCATCTTCCAGAACCTTGCTCCGTACACTGGGTCTTAGACTTAACAATACCATCCCCTGGTACAAGAATTCTGTCTATAAGATTTAGGTTCCCCTTTGTTACCGAAATAGCAGTAAAAAAGTCGTTCACAGATACATTTAGTTTGTCTAAAGCAGAAGGAGGAAATATAGTTCCATCATCGAGCCTACGAAATATTCTTTCAACAGCTTTTACATAACTAGTTCTTTTTAGTAGTTTTTCTTCATCAAATTCAGAGTTTTCATTTCTTGCTTTTACTTGATTTATTAGTTCTTTTGTTGATGATATTAATGTATCGGCAGCAGTTGATTTGTTACGTGTTTTTAAGAAGGTTTCAGTCAAAACTCTAGCTTTTTCACTTATCTGGTCAAAAAGAACGCCTTTGGGTGTTGTGGGCAGTAACGGTATTTCAGTAAGTTCTGTTCCCCACTTAGGTTGAGCGAAAGCCTCCTGATTGGGAACCAGACCTTTAAAGCCTGTCTGAAGAGTTTCACTAAGTCTATCAAACCCCTGACCAATTTCTTCAAGAGCTATTTTAGATTCAAGACTTTGGTTTGTTGGATTTGAAAAAAATTCAATAATCGCTTTGGATTGAAGAATGATCTTTTGCAGCTCTCTGATTTCTACTACATCGAAAGCCGTAACGGGCATACTCTTTTCTAATGTCTTAAGCTGCTCCAAGTTTCGCCTAATCAAGGTTGTAGATTTATAGTATCGTGACTCTATGGGTAGGGCTGCAGTTATTGGAGCTATTGCGGAGTTTATCTTAGCAATTTGACATAGTTCGTTACCTGTTTCTGGGAAGAAAGCTCGAGCCATTCCCCATGAGAAATAGAACCAAAGTAATAAAAGTGTTGAAATTCCGGTTAAGGTCCAGTACCAGCCCCCTAAAGTTCGCTCTGGATCTCCAAATACCTCATCCTTTTCTCTCGAGGCAGTTTGTTTCAAACCTATGAAAATAGAAAAAGTTAAACACAAAAATAGTATTACGATGATGATCGCAGCAATTAAGCCTCTTTCCTGTGACAACCAGCTAAGCACCGCCCATTATCTCCTCCTCCATATCCCAGATCATTGAAAGAATTTCTTCTCTGATCTTTCCATATTGAGCTTCGTGCTTAATGTCCCTTAGTGGCTTTTTTAGCCCTTTAGATGCGAAAGGAAGATTATATTCCTTGTGTATTCGTCCTGGGCGAGGGGCCATAACAAAAAGGCGCTCTCCAAGGAGCAGTGCCTCCTCGACAGAATGTGTTATGATAACAATTGTTTTTCCAGTTTCTTTCCAAAGTTTTAATATCAAAGATTGCATCTTCTCCCGAGTGAGAGCATCTAGAGCTCCTAATGGTTCGTCCATCAAAATCACATCAGGGCCGTTAACAAGACATCGGGCAAGAGCCACGCGTTGTTGCATGCCGCCAGATAGCTGGTAGGTTGGCGTGTCCCCAAAACCTTGTAAGCCAACAATATCGAGCCATTTTTCTACCAGCTGGGTGCTCTCAGACTCTGGTGTTTTTTTCATTCTCAACCCAAAATCTACATTTTTTGATACAGTTAACCATTCGAACAAAGCTCCTTGCTGAAATACCATACCTCTCTCTACGCCTGGACCTTCAATCAGTTTACCTCCTAAAGACATGCTGCCTGCTGTTGGGTTAAGAAACCCTGCGATCATGTTAAGTAGAGTAGTCTTACCACAGCCTGAAGGTCCCAATACTGAAAGTAATTCACCTCGTTTTAGAGAAAAGTTTATATTTTTTAAGGCTTCGACCTTAACTCCAGTCTGCGGGTTCAAAAAGGTCATGCTTAGGTTTTCGCATACAAGGTTAGACATATGGCGGCACCCGAGATTCAGAAAAAATTATGTATTTATGTCAGGCAAGGGTAACTAAACTGCCTCGCCTGACAATTAAGATTTTTTTAAGTTAATCTAAGAATGAACCATCAATTGTTCTTGCAATCGTAAGTCCATCAGAAGAATCTGAGAACAAAGTACCAAGAGCAGCGGCTGCGCTGGCTGCAATACCGTTCTTCCCAAAGTATTTATCCAATTGCTCCTTCTCTGACATAAAGATCATTCCAGCCATTTGAGCTTTAACATCCGGAACGCTCATGCCCGCATCAGCAGCGACTTTCTTAAGTTGCGAATCGCTTGCTTTCCATGCTGCATTGGCTTCATCTGTCACATCAAGGAAAGTTCTCAAAAGATCAGGGTTCTCAGTTGCAAATTTTTCTGTCACCGACACTACATCAAACGATCCGATGCCCGCATCCACTTTTTGTTGTGATGTCATAATTGGTGTTCCAACTTCACCAGCTGCTTTTGAAGAATTTCCCCCAAAGATGCATGCCATATCTACGGCACCATCCGCAAGTGATTTAGCTCCATCAGGTGGTGCTTGATCCACTATGGTCATGGTTGACATATCGACGTTCAAGGCATTCATATAGCTTTTGAATGCGAAGTCTGCCATAGTATTTAGTGGAACTGCTACAGTCTTTCCTTCCAGCTCAGATGCGTTTGACGAGTCTATTCCCAATCCATTCTTGACAAAACAGTCATTGGCTTCGTAGACCATAGCCACAGCAACCATTTTTAAAGGATGACCTTGTTGAATTGCGGTCACAAAAGGTGCAAGACCCTGTGAATAAGCAATATCAATATCTCCTGCTAACATAGCTTCAGTCATTTGAACCCCAGTAGAAAAGTCTGTCCAATTGACATCAACACCCATAGCGTCGTCATATACTTTGTCAACTTTTGAAATTTGGTTAGGGGTTCCCCACTCTAGGAAAAAAGCAACATTTACTGAATCTGCTGCACTAACTATTGTTCCAATTCCTAATGCACATGCACTGATTGAAGCTCTTACCATATTCTTCCAATATTTTTTCATTATAGTCTCCCTCTGAGAAAAAAATTTTTGGTATTACTGAAGCACTAGTGTGTATCACGTCATTGGCCGTTAAACTAGAGTTTAATTAAAAAAATTAACTTTACCTCCAGTTAATCCATTAATACTCTGGACTCATAGTAACTGATGCAAGTATTTAGGCATGCAGATAGACATTAGTGCGCTGCAGAGTTTCAAGTTCGACTATAAAATACAATAAACATTTGGATAAGGAATTATGAATGACTAAAATGACAACCGAGGAAGCCTTTATTAAGGTACTTCAAAAGCATGGGATAAGACACGCTTTTGGAATAATTGGGTCAGCTATGATGCCCATTTCAGACCTTTTTCCAAAGGCAGGCATTATTTTTTGGGATGCTGCACACGAATGTAATGCGGGTATGATGGCTGACGGATTCACGAGATCAACAGGTCAGATGTCGATGATGGTAGCTCAAAATGGTCCTGGAATCACAAATTTTGTCACTCCAGTAAAGACCGCCTATTGGAATCATACTCCTCTACTTCTGGTAACTCCTCAAGCTGCTAATAAGACAATCGGTCAGGGAGGATTTCAAGAAGTAGAACAAATGGCTCTTTTCAAGGATATGGTTTGTTATCAAGAGGAAGTAAAAGATCCGTCAAGAGTAGCTGAAACTCTAAATAGGGTTATTCTTGAGGCCAAACGTGCATCGGCTCCCGCTCAAATAAATATTCCTCGCGATTATTGGACGCAGGTGATTGACATCGTTATACCTGAGATCATTGAATTTGAACTGCCTGCTGGAGGGGAAAAAGCTATTGGAGAAGCAGCAGAGCTATTAAGCAATGCGAAATTTCCTGTAATCTTAAGCGGAGGTGGTGTCGTTTTGAGCGATGCGATAGAGGAAACTAGAGAATTGGCTGAAGCACTTGATGCTCCAGTTTGTTGTGGATACCAGCATAATGATGCATTTCCCGGAAGCCATCCTCTTCATGCTGGACCTCTCGGGTATAACGGTTCTAAAGCAGCTATGAAGTTAATACAAAAGGCAGATGTTGTACTTGCTTTGGGTACCCGTCTAAACCCCTTTTCAACACTTCCAGGCTATGGGATTGAGTACTGGCCCAAAGAAGCAAAAGTCATTCAGGTTGAGCTTAATGGTAGTAGAATTGGATTAACAAAGGCAGTTACCATTGGAATCATTGGCGATGCCAAAAAAGTAGCTCGAGAATTAAGGAAAAAGCTGGACTCAAATGCTGGTGATAGTGGTCGCTCTGAAAGGAAGGCCATGATCGCAACTGTTAAATCTACGTGGCTTCAGGAGCTTACATCTCTCGATCACGAAGATGATGACCCAGGTACTAATTGGAATGAACGCGCACGGAATCGTGAGCCAAAAAAAATGTCTCCCAGAATGGCCTGGAGGTCTATCCAATCAGCTTTACCAAAGGAAGCTATTATATCGTCAGATATTGGAAATAATTGTGCAATAGGAAATGCCTATCCGACTTTTGAGGAAGGGCGCAAATATTTAGCGCCGGGTCTTTTTGGACCGTGTGGTTACGGGTTTCCTTCCATAATTGGTGCAAAAATAGGAAAACCAAGTTTGCCAGTGGTCGGATTTGCAGGAGATGGAGCTTTTGGTATTTCCATGAATGAAATGACTGCCATTGGGCGAAAGGGCTGGCCACCAATCACTATGGTTATATTTAGAAATTACCAATGGGGAGCAGAGAAGAGGAACACTACTTTGTGGTTTGATGATAACTTTGTTGGGACAGAACTAGCAGATAATGTATCCTATGCAAAAATAGCCCAAGCATGCGGTCTACATGGAGTTCAAATTTTCTCTATGGATGAATTAAAGGATAAATTAATTGAGGCCATAGAAAATCAAATGAGAAATAAAGAGACTACTTTTCTGGAGGTTTTACTAAATCAGGAGCTTGGGGAACCGTTTCGCCGAGATGCCATGAAAAAGCCAGTCGAGATATTAGGAGTGACTAAATTAGATAAGAAAAAGCAATCGAACGTCAACCTCTGACTAAGTTTTATGAAAGGTAAAAGATGGCAATTAGTTCTTTTCTTCAGCCTCTAGACAAAATTACTTGTCCTGAAAATCTACTCAGTGAGGCTAGAAGGGTTAAGGTATTGCCCAGAGTGGCTATTGCTAATGCGGGGAGTGATATAGTGATGGAGTCCGCGAGACAAGCATTTAAAGAAAAAATAATGATACCAGTATTTGTGGGCAAACAGAAAGAGATCATTAGTCATGCTAGAAAATTAAGTTGGAATATAGATGATTTCGTTTTAGTCGATTCCAGAAATGAAGAAGAAAGTGCAAATCAGGCCGCATTATTATGTGGTAAAGGACAAGCTGAAATTCTTATGAAAGGTAATGTCCACTCTGATATATTTATAAAAGCAGTTATAACTGCTCGGAACAAAATCAGGACCGCAAACAGGCTAATTCACATTTTTTATATTACCCCGCCAGATGGTAGTCACGGTATTATGATCTCTGATGCAGCTGTAAATATAATGTTGAACGAAAAATCAAAAAAGAAAGCCACAGCTGTTGTTGTGGATTTGCTAAGGAAATTGGGTATTGATAAACCGAAGGTGGCTTTCTTATCAGCAAGCGAAAGCATAATAGATAGTATGCCATCTACTGTTGAAGCTAAGATTCTTTGTGACTGGAGCAAAGAAAATATTCCTGACGCAGATTTTTCAGGTCCTTTAGCCCTTGATATAATTTTATCTAATCAGGCGGCTATGATAAAGGGTTTGAATGCTAACGTAGTAAGTGGCAAAGCCAATGGTATCATAGTGCCAGATATAATATCGGGAAACACTTTATTTAAATCACTTGTTTATTTGGGTGCAGGTTGTGCCGCGGGTCTTGTAACTGGGGCAAAAGTTCCCCTTATTTTGACAAGCCGAGCTGACCCACCTGCTGCTAGGCTTGCATCAATTGCTCTGGCTTCAATTAGCCAGAGATGAAAATTTGAAATTTGATTTTGTCATAGTTGGGGCTGGTTCTGCTGGTTGTGTTCTAGCAAACCGTCTTTCGGAAAATAGTCGGTACTCTGTGATTTTAATCGAGGCTGGCGGGAATGATTACAATCCCTGGATACACATTCCAATCGGCTATTTCAAGACGATGAATAACTCTAAGACGGACTGGTGTTTTAAAACCGAACCTGAAAAGGAGTTGAATAATAGGATATTATCATGGCCTCGTGGACGCGTTATGGGGGGATCTAGTTCAATAAATGGATTGCTATATGTCAGGGGTCAAAAGGAGGATTATGATGACTGGGCAATTAAAGGAGGTAATAAAGGGTGGTCATGGAATGATGTTTTACCCTATTTCAAAAAGCTAGAAAAGTGGAATGGGGATGATCCAAACAAAGTTAGAGGTCATAATGGGCCACTAAACATTGAAGAAACTACTTTGAGAAGAGAAGTGGTTGATAAGTGGTTAGACTCATCTGAAAATATTGGCTATTCTCGAAACGCCGATTACAATCACGAACAAGAAGGGATTGGGCATTTTCAGTTAACTGTCAAGCATGGTTTGAGATGCAGTGCTGCAGGTGCATACATAAAGCCTGCCAAGCATAGGAAAAATCTAACTATTTTACGAAATACTTTGGTATCAAAGGTGCTCATTTCGAAAGGACGAGCCTTGGGGGTAGAGGCGATTCAGTATGGAAAGTCATTAAAGGTCTTAGCCAACCGTGAAGTAATAATGTCGGCGGGTGCTATTGGATCGCCCCAAATTCTCATGTTGTCTGGGATAGGGGAAGCTTTAGAATTAAGAAATGCAAATTTGGAAGTAGTTAACAACTTACCAGGTGTGGGAAAAAATCTCCAAGATCATCTGCAAGCAAGACCTGTTTTTAAGACTGACTTAGCAACCATAAATGTTGAATCCAGAAGCATACCAAAAAAGATTTCAATTTTCGCTCAGTATATAATTAATCGGTCGGGACCAATGACAATGGCTGCAAGTCTTGGAGTGGGTTTTTTAAAGACTTCACGGGAGCTTAGAAGACCAGATATTCAATTTCATATTCAACCATTCAGTAGCGATGATCCTACGCAGGGGGTACATAGTTTTTCTGCGTTCACTACATCAGTAACTCAATTAAGGCCAATAAGCACTGGCTCCATAAAACTCAAATCAGCAAGTATTTTTGATCAGCCTAGTATTTCCCCGCAGTATCTTAGCCACGAATTTGATAGGAAAACCATAGTTAGAGGAGTGCAAATGGCAATTGAAATCGCCGCGGCAAAGCCTTTAAAAAATTATATAAAAGATATTTTCTCTCCAGGTGAAAATCACATAGAAAATGGGGAGAAAGGTATCTTAGACTGGATAAGGAGTAGTGCGGTAACAATTTATCATCCAGTGGGTACGTGTAAAATGGGTTCGGACAAATTGTCTGTAGTTAATAATAGACTTATGGTATATGGGACGGATTGTTTGAGGGTTGTTGATGCGTCAATAATGCCTAAAATTACTTCTGGAAATACAAATGCTCCAACTATTATGATTGGAGAGAAAGCTTCGGATTTGATACTGGAGGATGCCAGAAATGACCTGTAAGAGAAATTTGTGAGGAAGTGGAATGTCAATAGAAATCTTAAAGAGTGGCAAAGCTGAAACTGAGAAAGTAAAGGATGACATGAAAGTTCGTTCTGTTGTTGAGGAGACTCTTTCACTGATTGAGGCAAAGGGGGATGAGGCAGTGCGCTCTCTGTCGAATAAATTTGACAATTACTGCCCTGAGAGCTTCCGACTGAAGACTACTGAGATAGAAGCTGCCATGGAGAAAGTCTCAGATCAGGAAATGAAAGATATTAAATTTGCCCAAGAGCAAATTAGAAATTTTGCTGAGTTGCAGCTAAAAAGTATTAAAGACATTGAGATTGAGACGCTACCTGGTGTCGTCCTGGGCCATAAGAATTTACCTGTACAATCAGTCGGATGCTATATCCCAGCAGGTAAGTTTCCTTTAGTAGCAGCTGCACATATGTCGGTTTTAACCGCCTCTGTTGCAGGTGTTCCGCGTATTGCTGCTTGTACACCTCCGTCGCAAGAAGGCCCGCATCCGGCGATAATCACGGCTATGCACTTAGCTGGAGCTAACGAAATTTATACCTTGGGAGGTATACAGGCTGTAGGTGCAATGGCTATCGGCACAGAAAGTCTAAAACCGGTTGATATGTTGGTTGGTCCTGGGAATTCTTTTGTTGCTGAAGCTAAGCGACAGCTTTATGGCCGTGTAGGTATTGATCTTTTTGCTGGCCCTACAGAGACAATGCTAATTGTTGATGAAACCGTAGATGCAGAACTGTGTGCAACTGATTTGTTAGGTCAGGCTGAGCACGGATATGACTCTCCAGCATGTATGATTACAAACTCTCGAAAATTGGCAAGGGAAACGCTTTCCGAAGTGGATAGGATTTTGAAAATCCTTCCTACCGCAGAGACTGCTAAGGCTAGTTGGAAGGATTATGGGGCGGTAATCCTGTGCGATAGCCATGATGAAATGCTAAGTTTGGCAAATGAAATGGCCTATGAACATGTTCAGGTTATGACTGACCGAGATGACTGGTATCTGGAAAATATGCAATCCTATGGTGCACTTTTTTTGGGACCAAGAACGAATGTTACAAATGGTGACAAAGTGATAGGTACGAATCATACTCTTCCCACGAAAAGGGCAGGAAGATATACTGGAGGACTTTGGGTTGGTAAGTTTCTGAAAACTCATAGCTATCAAAAAATTAAGACTGATGAGGCTGCATCCTTAATAGGTGAATACGGATCGAGACTAAGTATTTTAGAGGGATTTATTGGGCATGCAGAACAGTGTAATATTCGGGTGCGCCGATTTGGAAGGAAAAATATACCATATGGAAAACCTGCAAAATAATTTAGATGCTAAGACCTTTGATGGACAAATGAAATCAACTCCAGGATCTTCTTCTTTATTATCTCAAATTCTATAATAGGCATACTATGTCTTTATAGAGATTAGACCTTGTTTTAATCACTTTGTTGTCATTTTGAAATTAACCCTTCAGATATTGATTGATCTTAGAAGGGCTACGCAGCTGGGTTAAGTAAAATTTTCATCAAGGTCGGGCTGTTAATCCACCGTCCACTATAAGTTCTATTCCAGTAATATAAGATGAAGAGTCTGAAAGAAGGAAGGAGGTAGCATTTGCAATGTCTTTTTTTGTACCTAGACGGCCGAGAGGTACCGTTTTTGCAATTGTTTTTGCCAATCTCTTATTCTGTGTCCACCTTTTCTGCATTTGGGTGTGTATAGCACCTGGGAGAATTGCGTTTGAGCGAATTTTATATTCTGCTAGTTGTATCGCTAAACTTTTAGACAAAGCTAACAATCCTGCTTTGCTTGCTCCATACGCATCCTGTGCTTTTTTATCTCCGCGCAACGCTTGGATTGAGGATATGTGGACCATTGAACCATTACCAGAGAGTTTCATCCAAGGTATTGTATAGCGTGCTGCTAATGCTGCACCCTTCAAATTAATTTCAAGCACTTTATCCCAAACATTAAAATCAATATCTATTAATGAACGATCTTTATCGAACCACAACACCCCCGCACAGTTTACAAGATAGTTGATCTTACCTTGATGAGTTGCAAAACGGTCAATTATTTCTTTGAGAAAACTTTTGTCCGTAATATCACCTTCAAAAAACTGAGCCCCCTCAGGTAGATTGCTCTTTGGGGGCTCTACATCCAGCATTAAAATATTTGCACCCTTTGCCGAAAGCATGAGACTGATGGCAAATCCCATGTCCCCGGAAGCTCCTGTCACTACAGCAATTTTTTTTTCTTCTTTCATGATTGATCCACCTTGTGATTTGTGTGCTTAGGAATTCTCAGGGCATGCGAGCTAACAATATTTTCCTAATTCATTTCCAATAATTTCTGCGATTATGGAGCAGTCATTCTCTTCAAAAGTCAAAGGAATACGCATATCAATAGTTTGTGAGAGAATGGATAGAGTCTTTTTTAACTTTGGTAAGTCATCTATGTAAGTCCAACTATCATATCTACTTGTAAAAGCTTTCGGTTCTTGGTCTCCAAACCATTTCAAATCCACACCTCTTTGCAGGCAAGCTTCTATGAACTTTGGGATTGTGCTATTATCTAAATTGGTAACTTTGAACTGTATTGAAGACCCAACATAGGATTCTTTATTCTTTCGAAGTGGAATAGAGATTCCAGTAATGCTTGAAAGTTTCTGAAAAAGCGCCTCGTACAGAAGATTCCACCTCAATATATTGTTTTCCAGATTCGGCAGTTGTGATCGCAGAATAGTTGCTCTTATTTGGTCCATTCTACCCGAGTAATTTGGTGAGTTTAAGCGATTGTTCCTAAATATTTCTTCGGGAGGAATAGCTCCATGCCTATTATACAGCATATATGAACCTGATGAAACCACGGCTTTTGCAGCTAATTTGGGATCGTTAGTTGTTAGGAAACCGCCTTCACCAGAGTTGATGTGCTTATATGTTTGGGTGGAAAATGCTGCAACTTTTCCAAAGTTCCCTGATCTAATGCCTCGCCATTTAGACCCCATAGTATGAGCGCAATCCTCTACAATTATGACGTCATTTTTTGAGCAAATTAAGGTTATTTTATCCATATCAGCAATGTGCCCTCGCATGTGTGATAAAAGCAGAAATTTCGCTTTACTTGATTGGATCTTGGTCTCTAAATCATTCAGGTCAATATGATAGTTTTCGTCTATTTCTACAAATATGGGATCTGCCCCTACGTTATGGATTGCTCCTGGAACAGGAGCTAGTGTGTAAGCATTTGCCAGAACTTTATCTCCTGGTTTGACCCCACAGACCCTCAATGCCAATTGGATAGCGTACCCTCCTGATGCGCAGGCTAAGCAGTATTTTACTCCTTGCCAATTTGCAAATTCTCTTTCCAAGAGGCTAGCCTGGCTTTGTTCCTTTGGTTCTAGGTTGTAACGATGGAGACGGCCCGTCCTCATTATATTTGTGGCCGATCTTATGCCCTCTTCAGGTATGGGTTCCTGCTGAGTAAACGGCTTTTTAAATCTGATTTCAGTCATGATTAAGTTTGTCTCTGTTTATGATGACAGAAACATTATTCTACCTTAAGAATCTCTACAACATAAATTGTCGTCATCTTTGTAAATGAAAGAACTCCTGCAGAATATACTTCTATTAAATATTATACCGAAGTCCTCGCTGCTATAGAAATAACAACTTGAGATTTGATTTCAACTTGCACTAATCTTCTTTGCAGTAAACAAAACCAATAGCACTGATTGTCAATAGAGCTGCCAAGATGAACTTAAAAGGTATGTAAACATGGAAGTTCCTAATTATCTTTAAATTCCCAAATGATGTAACCTATACCTTATCCATGGTCAAAATATTAGAAGTTGTTGCACAGAAATTACTGTTGAGAGTAGAACCTATAGCTGACAACATTTAAGAGATTTGGTCTATTTTAATTATTGTTTGAAAGATAAACAGTTGTTGGAGATTATTATTCATTTTAAATGAAAACAATAACTTATAACTTAAAGTTCATTCCCACTCAACTATTTTAAGACTTTAAGTATTTGTTTTTATGCTATTTTATTTTAGGTGCATAAGTAGTGAATAAGTAACGCTCTGATATTTTATAAACACATTTTTTTATTCATACTAAAAGACAAAACTGGAATATTATTTTTATCTAAATACATAATTTTAAAATTAAAATCTCTTTTTAAAAAAAGCTCCGTACCTGGTGATATACAAAAATTTTTGATTAGTTGTGGTTTAAATTCTTCCAAAACTTTGATGTCAATTTCATTTTTACTTAAATTGTGTAACAGAAAAGTATACTTAAATTGTTTACCTTCCAACTCTATGCTGGTCCATATTGTTTCACTG
>CACIIZ010000014.1 GCA_902586855.1 uncultured Alphaproteobacteria bacterium
CCAATAGAAAGCCTTCATAAAAACCTTTAACCACATCTGGAATAGGCTTACCTCTTCTATCACTTTCTGGAGTTGAAAAAGATTTACTATTGGTCATACTAAACCCTTAATTCTTATTTTGGATAAATAATATATAACAAGAATGATCAAATTATCAAAAATAAAATCAAGCAAATGTAAGAAAGCAAAATAAATGTTTAGATTTTTAATACAAAAAAAACTCAGATATCGATTCAAAAGAGTATTTTTTTGTTTACTTATTGTATACCTAGCTTACCCCTTTCCATATGCATCAAGAATCGTGAAACAATCTATCCATTCTTTGAATGCAGCCCAACCTGAATCCTGGCAAATACAGTTTTTCAAAGCATGGAAAGACAAAAAAGACATACAGAAGTATGCCTTGTTTATTGAACTTAATAATGAATGGAAAACATATTGGAAGTACCCTGGGGATACTGGTTTTTCTCCCAAATTCCAAATTGTAAGAAGTAAAAATCTTAGGCAGTTTCAGATTGCATGGCCAACACCAGAAATCTTCTATGAGAATGAAACTGAGATATACGGATTCAAAAATAAAGTAGTTCTTCCATTGCTAATGCATCCCCAGGATCCAAGTCAGGACGTTGAGTTTGAACTGAAAATAAACTTGGGATTTTGTAACGACATATGCATTCCTAAAGAATTCAATTTCAAAAGTAGAAATGCTGAAAAAACTTCAGAAATTCAAGATGCTGAGATACGAAAATTCATTAAAAAAGTCCCGATTGAGTTACCTGTCTCAGCAAACAATTTTTCTTGCTCTGTAGTGTCAGAGGGAGGGAATTTAAGGATTTATACTCAGTTGGGGAATGACTTTTTTAAGAAAGAAAATGGGGTAACTGATGTCATATTTTATTACGAAGATGATAGCATTTGGTTTAGCGAAAAAATTCATGAATTGGAGAAAAAAATTCAAACTTTTAGCGCTAAACTAAACCATATAAATGATCAAAACATCGCAATTGATAGAAGTAGGATAGAGTTAACACTATTGACTCAAAGCGGAAGCTTTACTATCAACGGATGTTTCAATTCAAGGGTTTAGGATAACTTTTTTTTCCTAAATCGATCAGTTAAAAATATGAAGATAGAAATAGCTGAAAGCAATAGAACTAGCGGAAACATTGCAATAACAGTATATTCAAATTTTATTCCTAAACTCTCAAGGCGGGTATTATCACCCATTCCTGACAATGCATAGAAAATAATGAATATGTTTAATCCAAAAACTATAGAGATACAGCCATATACTATTCTAAATACAAGAGGTGTTCTTCTACCAAAAACAATCCTTCTCAAAGACTTAACCAAAGATAGGCAATCTCTTTGGACAACAACAATGGCAGGAACCAAGAATAAGACAATAAGCATACCAAAACCCAACCCGTAAACCAGTGTAACAATAGTTGGTTTTAGAAACTGTGCATCTTTGGAAGTTTCAAAAAGTAATGGAGTTAAACCTAGAACTGTCGTAAGGGTAGTTAATAATACTGGACGTAGCCTGTCACAAATTGCGTCCAAAATAGCAGGTTTTAATCCTCTATTTTGGGCATATTCATCAATAGTTGAAACCAGAACTATGGAGTCATTTATGATAATTCCTGTCATACCAATAAGTCCAACGACCGAAAATAAGGATAAATTGATTCCCCACAAATAATGTCCCCAAAGAGTACCGATAAGACCAAAAGGAATGATTGACATGACTACAATAGGCCTAGTCCAACTGGCAAAAACCCAGGCTAAGGCTAAGTATATGCCTACTAAGCACAATAAAAATCCTATTAGGGCATCGTTAAGAAAATCTCGTTCTTGTTGGAATAAGCCACTAAGGTACGTATCAACACCAAACCGAGCCCTGACATCAGGCAAAATATCGAGTTTAATTAGATCAATTATTTCTTTTGCACGGTCTGGATCATCAGCAGAAATATCACCCGTGACAGTTATTTTTCTCTGTCCATTTTCCCGAGAAATAGATGAAAATCCAAATCTAGAGGTAACCGATACTATATCTGAAAGTCTGATATAATCTCCAGCTGGGCTAATTACATTTACTCGCTCAAGAAAGTCTGATTGGATATCAGAATCAGGGATTTCTACAACTACTTTTGAAGAACGATTGCGAAGTGGAAAGCTAATTGCTTCAATTCCGTTCAATTGTTGATAAAGTTGTTTACCAACATTATCAATATCAAATCCTAGTGCTGTCCCTCTTGGCTTGAGTTCAAGTATTAGTTCATTCTTATCGTATGCCTGTGAGTCCTCAAGACCAGATACTTCTGAGAGACTTATTAATTGGTTTTGAAAATAGACAGATGCAGCCTTTAATTTTTTAAGATCAAAACCCAGAAAGTCCACCGAAAGACTATCACTCCCAGGACCCGATCTCCAACTTCTAAAACTCAAGGTCTCCAATAAAGGATGTCTTATTATTTCGTCCTGAATTCTTCCCAAAAATGCATAGGAGGAGTACGGACGCAAATCTGCATCTATTAGTTCCACAGAAATAGAACCCAACTGATCTGGATCTTTGTTTTGAGACCCCGCAATTGCTCTTCCAGAATTGCCGCCAATTTGGCTAATAGAAAAGGTCAAGGGATTTACTCCATATTCCTTCTGATATTCATTTGAAATTTTTTCAATTGCACGTATCATTTCACCAAGCATGTCCTTGGTATCAGATCTCTTTGCACCAGGTAGCATTGCAATATTCCCCGTGAAACCGCCTGCCTCTGGAGCATCAAAAAACCTCCATTTGATTTTTCCTGATATCATCAATGTACTGCTTAAAACCAGTAATAAGACCGAAGCACTTAAAACGGGATAACGAAGTTTGATTACATAAAATGTAAAGGGCCTAAACACTCTTTCTCTGAAGATGCGAAACCCCACGTTGAACTGATCTGAAGGCCAATCATACCATGATTTCTTATATGTCTTTGCTTTCAAGGCATGAACCATATGATTGGGTAAAACTAAAAAACACTCAAGTAGAGAGGCCACCAATACTACGATAACAGTGAAAGGTATATCTGCTATCAAGCTACCAAATCTTCCTCCAACCGCAACTAACCCGGCAAATGCTATAATTGTTGTAATAGTAGCGGTGAATACTGGTAAGGCCATCCTGGTGGCACCTCTTTCGGCTGCCTGTTCAGGTGTTTCACCAAGCCTTCTCACGCGAAAATCTGCATGTTCTCCCACGACTATGGCATCATCCACCACAATGCCTAGACAAATAATCAATGCAAAAAGGGATATCATGTTGAAAGTCAGTCCAGATACATACATCAAGGCAATGGCTGCTAAAAGCGCAGCTGGAATACCTGCAGCAACCCAAAATGCCGTACGCGCACTTAAAAAAATAAATAACAAGATCAAAACAAGGCCTAACCCCTGCAATCCATTACTTAACAAAATCTCCAAACGATTAGAAATAAGATCTGCTCGGGTCTTCGAAAGTTCAATTTTGGTACCTTTAGAAAGGGATGCTCCGTATTCCTCCGTGATCCGTTCAACCTGCCTTTGAATATCAATGGCATCACTTTCAGCGGAGCGATCAACGCGTATTACAACAGCCCTATTCCCATCCGTAAAGTACTCCCTCCTCTTAGATTTATTATCAAAATAAATGTTGGAAAGATCACTCAGCAATATTTCTCTCTGAGAATTAGGAATCCTTATCAAAATATTCCCTATATCTTCGATTGTTCTCTTGGAAATACCACTTCTAACCCGATTAGATGTTCCTACTTCCCCCGTCGGGTCAGTATCAACCTCAGCTGAAATTACATTGGCCAGCCGATTCAATGGAACCTTATATCTGATCAGATTAACTGAAGGTACACTTACTCTAATTATGGGCGCGCTAACACCCATAATTTGAGTATTACTTATTCCCTGTCTGTAAAGCTTTTGTGTAAATTCATCAGCTAACATAGCTAACTGTTCAAGCTCTATTGGCCCTGAAATAACAACATCAGTTACTCTATCACGCCAAGAAATTCTTTTGATGGTGGGAGGGTCAGACGTTTCTGGCAAATCTTGTACTGAATCTAAAGCCGTTTGGACGTCTTCCTTTGCCTTTAACATGTCTGTACCTGGCTTAAAGTCAATATATATTCTTGCATTCCCTTCAGTCGAGGACGATATGATTTGATCTACACTATCGATTCCAAGTAAGGGCGCTTCTAGGAGCGAGATGATGGCATCATCAATATCTTCAGGACCTGCTCCAAGCCATTTCACACCAATATTCACTTTTTCTATTACTACATCAGGAAAAAATTGAGATCTGATTTTACTTATCGCCAAAAGTCCTAGGACTACCATGAGAACTAGTATCATATTTGCTGCAGTGTTATGCCTTGCAAAATAACTAATCATTCCCGAAACAGTAGATCCACCAAACTGTTTCATTAGTTTCTTCCCATACCTTTTTCCAACCTACGCAAAGTTTTTACACTTATGTTTCCACCACTGACTTCCTTTATTAATCGGTCTTTGACATTCTGCGGCATTCGGTCCATCGATTTCAAAAAATCAAGTAGTTCATTCTTTTTTGCTTCATCAAGTTCTACAATTTTATCCTCCTCCTCTTTCTGAGCTGCTTTATCATTTTCAAGATCAGAGGCACGCAAAGGTTTAACCTTCAATCCTCTACCTAATTGAGGTGAACGTTGCATCACATATTCAGCTCCTTGAGGTGCTCCTGATACAACTACAATTTCTCCCTGCCTACGTAGAATATTTACGTTCACCTCTTGGAGTCTATTATCACTGGATAAAATAAATAGTCTTCCGTCTATAGTTACCGCCGAAGCCGGCAAGACTGAAACATCTTTCATTTCAGGCTCTTCAACTTCTACTAGTAAAAAATCACCAGGTCTTAACAAATTATAATCTGTCAAATAGAGAGATGCAAAAATCTGCCGACTACTTCCTGCCTCAGATATTTCTGGACTCACTCGTTCTATTCTACCCTTGAAGCGAAGAATGGAATCGGAAATTTCTACCTTTGCTATAATTTCTAAAGCCTGCAATTTCCCTTTCTCATTTATAACTCTAGAAAATTCATTGGCAGAAAGACTAAACTTTACCTCTACTGCATAAGGATCAATCAAGACACCTAACTTTTCATTCTTACTCACAAGACTTCCAGGTGTAACATTAGCAGTGGACATAACACCAGAGAATGGTGCGACATGCTCTGTCTCCTCCAAGTTTCTTTCAGCTTGCTCGATGGCTATCGACCGGCGTTTTAATTGAATTCTTAGTTTGCTTAGATTGATTTTTGATTTTTCAACCAAATTTTGCTTATTGATTAGTTGTTGTTCTGCGGAGGAATAAGCTAATTCACTGGTTTCGACAACACTACTAGTGGTCAACCCAGAGGTAGCAAGTTTCTTCTGCCTATCTAGTGAGTTTTTTCTTAAGCTAAGTTGTTTCTCCGCTACTTTCTGATCACTCAGTGCTAAGTTTAGCTGGGACTTCGCCTCTTTCAACTGAGCTTTGGTTTCCTCTAAATCTATTTCTGCTACCTGGAGAGCATTTAAAAAATCTTTTTGATCCAACCTGAATAAGGCTTCTCCCTCGTTTATAAATCCTCCTTCAACAAATTTTTCTGACACATAGTTCAGCCTGCCTGCTTCCGTTGACCGTATCTCTAGGGTCCTTTTTGATACAGCTTCACCATACGAAAAGATTTTTGGTACAATTGCTGTGAGTTCAACTTTTTCCACATTTACTGCAAAAACTCTCTCTCTCTGATAACGCTTTTTCTCAGGTTTCTCAGATCTTGTCTTAATTGCATCAAAAAGGTAAAAACCAGCAAAAAAAAGTACAGCCACTGTGAGGCTAAAAACTAATGTTCCTATGAAACTTCTAAATAAAAACCTCATTTGATCCCTATACCAAACAAATCATTAAAATTGGGAGATGACCACTATAAATATAAATTTTCCATTTTGATCAAGTGTTATCTGCCCATTAGGGACTACCAGTCCAAAAATCTAGGTCAAATCATCTCTATTTTCTGCGCTCATGTTCTTCTAATCTTGGCAAAATTTCTACAAAGTTACAGGGTAAATTTCTATAATCAAATTGCTTCCTCAGAATATGGTCCCATGCATCTTTACAAGCCGCGGGTGATCCAGGTAGCGCGAACAAAAATGTACCACCTGAAACACCGGCACATGCCCTACTTTGAATTGCAGACATTCCAATTTTTTGCATAGAGACAGAAGCAAAAAGAATCTCAAAGGCATTTATGCTTTTTTCATATAACTCACTATGGGCCTCGACAGTAACGTCCCGTCCAGTAAGACCTGTTCCACCTGTAGTTAAGATAACATCAATTTTACTTACTGCTATCCAAAGTTTAAGACAATTTTGAATTTCTGACTTCTCATCCGCTACTAGTCTTCTTTCAATTACTCTGTGACCGGATTCAAGAACCCTTTTTTCTAATACGGCACCGGATTTATCCGAAGCCAGGTTCCTAGTATCAGATACAGTCAATATCCCAAATCCAACGGGGATAAATTCTCTTTTAGTTCCCAAAATTCTCTCCCTCTCTTATCAGCTCCTTTAATAGTTTTAAATTATTCCACGTACGCCTCTTCCTTTCGGGGAATTTAATCATAGAATTGATCCCTTCAATCTCAATAGCTGGAATTTCATTATAGTATCCAATTTGCCCATGCTCTTTATTACTCAAAAATTGATCAGTTAAACCAAGTATCAAACTTGGAATTTTTCCAATTAGTACCAGGTAGCGCGGAGAAACCATATTTATATATCTTTTGACAAAAGGTCTAATTAAATTGAGATCAGATTCTTGCGTATTAAAACCTTTAACAAGTCTGAATGGGAATGCTGGCAAAACATACATTCCCGATTCTTTTTCCCCATCAATACTTAGTCCCAAAGCTGCAAATATTTTGGTAAATAGCTCTCCAGCTAATCCAGTATAGGGCACCGATACAAGTTCTTCTGCTCGGCTCGGAGGCTCAGAAACAATCATTACATTTGAATTGGGATTACCACTCGCCAGGGCCATACCTGAAGAACCTTTTCGGGCATGAAACCCTGAAAAACTTTTGATGCTATTCTCTAATGTATCAATATCGAAAGCTTGGTTGGCTAATTCAACTGCTTTTGATATCAAATCCAATTTCAAGTCTGTTTCTATTAAAGTTTGAGTTTCTTGAAACGATTTATTTTTTGCGCTATCTGAAATTAAATTTCTACTCACGATTTTACTATCCCCACAGGGAAAGATTGCTTCACCAGGGAGCAATCCTAGTCCAAAAATGATGTCGATCTCTATTTCATTGAGGTCTGGTTCGTTTAATCCAGTTTCAGTATAGTCAACAAAAGTTGCTAAAAGGGCCTTTTGAAAATTATCCAACTAAATCTCTTTCCAAAAAATATTCTTTATTTTTTAAGATATTCAAATCTACAAATTATTACAAAGTTAATTGCGAACACATAACATATATTATATTATCGTTTCAAAAGGGATAGTACTAATTGCTAAATAGAAAAGATCTATTAGGAACGGCCGATTTATCAAAAGAAGAGATTTTGTCGATCATTGATTTAGCAGAACTTTACTCCCGTGATAATATTGATAATGCTAATAATACCGGAGTTTTGAGGAACATCACTCAGATAAATTTGTTCTTTGAAAACTCTACAAGAACCCAAGTAAGTTTTGAAATTGCGGGAACTAAACTGGGAGCTAACATTGTAAACTTCCCACTCGGAAATAGCTCACAATCTAAAGGAGAGACCCTACTTGATCTGGCAGCAACACTTAATTCAATGTTCCCTGATATTTTAGTAATTAGACATCCCAACTCTGGCGCTGTTCAATTGATATCAGAGAAAGTTAAATGCTCAGTTATTAATGCGGGTGATGGTAATCATGAGCATCCCACTCAAGCTTTATTAGATGCTCAAACTATCCGCAAAAGGCTTGGAAAAATTAGTGGTCTCAAAATTGCAATTTGTGGGGATGTAGCTCATAGCAGAGTTGCCAGATCAAATATTTTTTGCCTGAAAAAATTAGGCAATAGCATTAAAGTGATTGGGCCTAAAACTTTGATACCTAAAGGTATAGAAAGTTTTGGAGTAGAAGTAACCCATAACATGTTTGATGGCTTGCAAGACATCGATGTTGTGATGGTTCTCCGATTACAGAAAGAGAGAATGGATGGAGCTTTTTTTTCATCAGAGCGGGAATATTTTCATTTTTATGGATTAGATGAAAGAAAAATGCAGTATGCGAAGCCTAATGCTATAATCATGCATCCTGGCCCAATGAACCGAGGAGTTGAAATAGATGGAGATCTGGCAGATGACATAAATAGATCAGTAATTACACAACAGGTAGAAGTTGGTTTAGCAATCCGCATGGCAATATTAGATCTTCTTACTGCGAAACATCCTCTGAGAAAAAATGTCTAGAACTATTACTTTTGTTAATGCATGTTTGATTGATCCAGCTTCGTCAGAAGAAACGTTTGGATCTCTGACAATAGAAAGTGGGGTCATTTCAAGAGTGAATGGACCCACAAAAGGTGTTGTAATTGATTGTCAGAAGGCATGCTTGGCACCTGGAATAATCGACTTAGGGGTTCATATCTGCGAACCTGGTGAGAGACATAAGGAGAGTTTTAAGTCGGCTAGCCTGGCAGCAGCATCTGGGGGAGTGACTTCAATGGTTACCTTTCCAAATACCATACCAGCGATAGATAATCCAGAATTATTGGAATTCTTCATTAATAGATCAAAAGAGTCGAGCAAAATACGGGTCCTTCCAACGGCTGCAATCACAAAAAACTGTTCAGGTAAAGAAATCTGTGAACTAGGTTTTTTGCAGGATAAAGGTGCCGTAGCTTTTACCAATGGTTTAAGAAGTATAAGAGACTCAAAGATTTTTTTAAAAGCCCTTTCCTACGCTGCCAGTCTAGATTTACCTTATATCGGACATTGCCAAGATTACTTCCTGTCGTATGGCACTTCTGCAACCTCCGGACCGTTTGCAACGAAATTGGGTCTATCAGCAGCCCCAATAGAGGCTGAAAAAATTTGCCTCGATAGAGATGCAAACTTAGCAGAAATTTCTGGAATTCATTACCATGCATCTCAAATAACTACCGAATTAGGTCTGAAAACAATAAAATCCCTCAAATCTAAAGGTAATAAGATTACCGCTGGCACCTCAATTCATCATCTAATTTTTGATGAAAAAGATATTGGAAATTATAGAACTTTCTTCAAACTTAGTCCTCCCCTAAGGTCAGAAAATGATAAACTGATACTTCTTCAAGCTATTAACGAAGAGACTATTGATACGGTCAGCTCTTTTCACTTACCCCAAGATGAGGAAAGTAAGAGACTGCCTTATGAATTAGCAGCTAATGGAGCAATTGGGTTACAGACTTTGCTTCCAGCAGGTTTAAAGCTTGTAAAAGATGGGCACTTAAGTCTAGCTAAATTATTTCAGAAAATATCTTTAAATCCTTCAAATTTAGTAAATTCAAAATCTGGAAAACTTTCTGAAGGCTGTCCAGCTGATTTAGTTTTATTTGATCCAGCCCTTCCTTTTGTCTTAGATCGCTTTAGTTTGCTATCCAAGGCAAAAAATACACCCTTTGACGGATATACACTATGTGGAAAAGTGTTAAGGACTTTTGTCAATGGAATTGAGGTATTTAACTGTGACAAATAAATGATACCCGATTTGCTCCGATTTTGGGGAGCTTCCCCATCTAGTAGTACAGCTCTGGTTTGGGTTGGGACCATTTTTATGTTAGCATATTTTTTTGGCTCAATCCCTTCAGGGATAATAGTGACCAGAGCTTTTGGTTTGGGAAATTTAAAGAGCATTGGTTCCGGCAATATTGGAGCGACTAATGTCCTTAGAACTGGCTCCAAGAAAGCTGCTTTGATCACCCTGATCCTAGACTTTGGCAAAGGGATAATTGCAGTGTTTCTGACCGAAAAATACCTTGGAATAACCGCAGCCCATTTTGCAGCTCTAGGGGTATTTTGTGGCCATCTTTTCTCAGTATTTCTTTTTTTTAATGGAGGAAAAGGAGTGGCAACCTTTTTAGGAATTTTGTTGGTTTTAAACCTTTACATTGGGGCAACAGTGTGCATTTTCTGGTTAATTGTTGCATGGTGGACTAAGTACTCCTCATTAGCCTCTTTAATATCGTCAGTTCTATCTATCTTAATACTTGTTATTTTGGAGGATCTATCCTTTATGTGGTTATTACTGATAATGGTTTTATTAATTTGGTTAAGGCACAGAAAAAATATTTTGAGGCTATTAGAGGGAAAAGAACCAAGAATAAACTTCTAATCCTTTTTCTGCACTTTCGCTAAAGAAAATCAAAAAAAATTAACTTTGAAAAGGCCTTACCACAGCCACAAATCAAATTTTGACAGTATGTCTAAATGATCTTCATATCGTAACTGAAAACTTCCTCTAATAACAGTATTCACTATAAATGCATTTAAGATCGCCTGACCAACTGGTGCGATATTTCTCTAAAATTTCATCAGCCAAAGAACTACCCTTTTCTAAGCTTTCGAAAAGGGGTAACAAAAATTCACTTTCATCCAGTTTCGTTTCGTGTGCATTGCATTTGCGCCTCTCTAACAAGCCCTTATGAGATAGGTTTAAAAGATCAAATGCTATGCTCTTCACTGATCTAGATCGTATAGAGGCTCCTAATCCATGCTTCGCAACATCGCAATACAGTTGCTGCCTTTGAGCAGAAGTCCAATTCTTGCACAACTCCCAGGCCCCATCCAATGAACTTTGGCTATAAATTATTCCAACCCAAAATGCTGGGAGTGCACAAATTTTAGCCCAAGGCCCAGCATCAGCCCCTCGCATTTCGATGAATTTCTTCAATCTTACCTCTGGGAAGATTGTTGTTAGATGATCTTCCCAATCGGAGAGTAAAGGTTTTTCCTTTGGCAAAGCTTCTAGCTCGCCGCTAAGGAAATCTCTAAATGATTGTCCCAGAGCATTTAGATATTTGCCTTGCCGATTAACAAAATACATTGGCACATCCAACGCATAATCTACCCATGCGTCAAACCCAAAACTTTTTTCAAAAACAAATGGAAGCATACCAGTCCTAGCCTTATCAGTATTTTGCCATATTCTAGACCGATAACTACTATACCCAGTTTTTTTACCTTCAAAAAATGGTGAGGCTGAGAATAATGCTGTAGCTATAGGTTGCAAAGCTAATCCAACTCTCAATTTCCTAACCATATCTGCTTCAGAACTATAATCCAAATTTACTTGCACTGTACAGGTTCTAAACATCATTTGAGTTCCATGAGAACCAACTTTTTCCATGTAAGGTGCCATTAACCTATATCGCCCTTTTGGCATCACTGGCATATCAGCATGTTTCCACAGAGGTGCCGTCCCTAGCCCAAGGAAACCAGCACCTATCCGGTCGGCGATAGTCTTAACCTCAGCCAAATGATTAGCTACTTCCAAGCACGTCTGGTGTACATTCTCTAATAGAGCTCCAGATAGTTCTAATTGGCCACCAGGTTCTAAACTTATATTTGCTCCATCCTTAGAAAGACCAATCAACTGATTTTCCTCTAAAATAGGGGACCAGCCAAATGTTTCCTTTAGACCCTGTAAAATTGATTTTATGGAACAGGACCCAGAATAAGGAAGCGGTTTCAAATCGAATTTATTGTAGCCAAATTTCTCATGCTCCGTGCCTATTTTCCAATCTTCGACTGGTTTGCAACCATCCTCTAGATACTGAACTAATTCCCTCGTGTCTTCTATAGTTTTAGTCAAACCTTTGCTGCCCATAATTACAGAGTATCATGTGATGAATTTTTTGAAAGTATAAAAAATCTAGGAAAGAGTTGAGTCGATATCCTTTTTTTGTCTTCCAAAGCTGTTAATTTGACCAGAAACCACAAGTGCTTTGCCATACGCTGACTGAAGCTATCACAGCTGTTTCGGCACGCAACACCTGAGGTCCCAAAGAGACACTGTTAACGTATTCTTGCGACATTAGTAGATCTACTTCGTTTTTTGAGAAACCTCCCTCTGGTCCGACCAAAATTGCCATAGGTTTAAGTTTCAAATTTTTGAGAACCACATTGATATGATTTCCTTGCAATGTCTCATCACAAAAAATCATTATCCTCTCGGGATCCCAAGATTGGAGAACCTTTTTTAAAGTTTTTAAATCTTCTAATTCCGGCAACCAAGTCGAACCACACTGTTGCGCAGAACTTATCATGATACTCTGAAATCTTTTTTTATTAACGTTTGGCAGGTTTGTGAAATCCGTAATAACAGGTATTATTTTCTTAACTCCAAGCTCTACACATTTTTCAATGATTAATTCTGTTCTTGCTTTTTTTATGGGAGCAAACAACAACCAAAGATCAGCTGGACTGCTCACAGACTTTAGAAAGCGACAAATTTTCACCCTAAGCTCTTTCCTAGAAATAAAGACTATCTTACATTGATACTCACCCGTCCTACCATCTAGTAAATTTATTTTGTCACCCACTTTACATCTCATTACACTATTTAAATAATGAAATTGTTCTGAAGTTAGGGCATACTCTTTATGGGCTTTAAAAAGCTCTTCTAAGTTAGCATGACAGTAAAGCCTGATCTTACTTTTTGGCATTTATGGAGTACTCCTTGAAATTGACCCAGAAAAAAGACATACCATTTGATCAAGTGGCAGACGCAGATGAAAGAAACTGGATTGACTCATTTTTTCCAAAATGGACTGTTCCTTATCTCCGCCTCAGCCGCGCTGACAGGCCCGCTGGTACTTGGCTTCTATTGATACCATGTTGGTGGGGTATTCTACTAGCCGCGAGTGAAAAAAACAACTTTGGTTTGGTCACTCATGATTTATGGCTATTAACTGCATGCACGATAGGCGCATTTTTAATGCGTGGAGCAGGATGTACTTGGAATGATATACTAGACAAAGATTTTGACCGACTCGTCGAGCGCACAAGACTAAGACCCATACCTTCTGGACAAGTTGGCATATTTAGTGCACTCATCTGGATGACTATTCAAGCACTTTTGGCTCTAGTTGTTCTCCTCACCTTCAATAAATTTAGCATATTAGTAGCAATCTCATCCCTTTTTTTGGTTTTTATTTACCCATTCTCTAAACGTTTTACGTGGTGGCCACAACTTTTTCTTGGATTTACTTTCAATTGGGGAGTATTAGTGGGCTACTCGGCTAGCAAAGGTGAATTGAGTTTAACTGCTTTTATAATCTATGCTGCTGGAGTTTCCTGGACATTATTTTATGACACCATATATGCCCTACAAGATATTAAAGATGATGCTCATGTTGGTGTGAAATCTACTGCCCGTTTATTTGGCAAGAATGTTAAGATTTGGTTAATTTTATTTCTTCTAATTTTCTGGTTTCTGGCGTCAACAGCATTATTTCTGAATAAGACAAATCAAAGCCTCATGGGCATAGCTTTACTTTCATTTGGGATTTTTCTATTGCTTGCACATTTACTTAACCAGGTTAGAACACTAGATATCAACTGCACGAAATCCTGCATGAAAGCTTTTAAATCAAACCGAGACACTGGTTTAATTTTAGTGATGACATTATTGGTACTATGCTTTATTTAACTAAAAACTTGGTACAAATGTTACCACCTAGATAGCAATTCTTCGTCAGATTGCTTACTTTTCACCCAAGAACTGTTGTCTTCAAAATGTTCTTTTTTCCAAATTGGCACACGACTCTTCAGAAAATCCATAATGAATTCAGATGCTTTGAACGCCTCGTTTCTATGTGAGGCTGCAACTAATGCAAGGACTATATTGTCTCCAGGTACCAATTTTCCAACCCTATGAATTACCCTTATTGCACCCAATTCCCACCTATCTTTAGCCTCCTGACAAATTGAAATTATTTCCCTTTCTGTCATGTCAGGATAATGCTCCAACTCTAAAAATAATAGTTCTTTTTCCGTATCTCGATCATTTCTAACTTGCCCCAAAAAACTTACTAGTCCACCAAAATTTTTTCTTTCATTCTTTATGGATTCTATTTCAAATTGTAGGTTGAAATCATGTCCCTGGACCGAGACAAAAATTTCACAATGGTTTATCCCGTAACTTGACAACTTAACCACCCGTCATCGGCGGAAAGAATGCAACTTCCCTAGCATTCTCTATTGAGGTCTTAAGATCTTGCACTAGCTTTTGATCTACCGCCACTCGAACACTCTTCAAATCGGAAAAAGCCATAGCATATCTCTCTTCTAATTGTACTAACTCTTCAATTAGGCCTATTACAGTTGTTGCCTTTATATCCTTTTCTTCATTAGGCACTCCTACTTTTTCCCTTAACCATGAAAAGTATAAAATTTTCATTTCCTATCTACACCAAGCAAAATTACGGCCCTACAAACATAGACTAAACCAGTGTATAAGGCAAACCCTGCTGCAAGCCACAAAAATAGTAAACCCAATTGGAATAAATAAAAGTTTGCAAAACCAGGCAACTGCGAGGTCAGAAGACAAATTATTGCAACCATCTGTATGCCTGTCTTAAATTTGGATAACTTCATCACAGAGAAATTCTTTCCATCACTACCAAAAAATTCTCTAATTCCTGACACAAGAATTTCTCTAGTGATGATCAAAATACTAGGTATTCCTAGTAAGTAATTATATTCGTCACCAAAAACTACGGTAAGATAACTCAAAACCAAAATTACTAGTAACTTGTCTGCAATTGGATCCAGCATCTTACCAAAGTCAGATGATTGATTTAAACTACGAGCTAGATAACCATCTAGAAAATCTGTAATGGAACAGACAGTAAAAATGATTAATGCCCAAAAACATCCAGCTTCTTTTGTATTAAACAAGATCACGAATGGGAGCGATACCGATCCTAATATTCGAATAATTGTAAGTGAATTTGGGATATTCAACACCTAACCTGTACCTCTACGTTTTAATTCTCGTGATTAAAATAGTCATATATTTTTTTTGCAAGATTTCGCGATATTCCCTTTGCCATGCTTAGTTCGTCTATCGAGGCTCTAGAAACTTCTTTGGTTGATCCAAATTTCATTAGCAGAATGTGCTTCCTTACAGTACCTAAACCATCTATATCATCTAACTTAGTGAGGCTTAAAGCTTTACTTCTCCTCTTTATATGCGCTCCAATAGCAAATCTATGTGCTTCATCTCGTAATCTTTGGACAAAATACCTTAGTGGATCACTTTGACCAATTTCCAATTCAGTCCTATCCTTTAGATATATTCTCTCTCTCCCAGAGTTTCTGTCTGGTCCTTTAGCTATAGCAACGATAGGAATATAACCTAGACCAGCCTCGGATAGTAAGCCTGAAACAATAGACAACTGTCCTTTTCCTCCATCAATTACTATGAGATCAGGATAGTTTTCCTTATGACTACTTTGCTCCATTTTCTCATTTATTCTAAACCTACGAGCAAAGACATTTTTCATCATGGCCGTATCACCTTTATTTTCTATTTGATTTACCGGAATATTAAATTTCCTGTATTCAGACCGAATGAAACCCTCTCTTCCCGAAACTATCATTGCTCCAACGGCATGTGCACCCTGAATGTGAGAATTATCATACACCTCGATGCGTTCGGGTATTTTTTTGAGACTAAAAGTTTCTGCTGCCTTCTCCAGTAATCTGAGCTGTGTAGCACTTTCTGCCATTTTTCTTGCTAGACTTTCCTTAGCATTTCGTAAAGCATCTAAAACTAGGTCCCGTTTTTCGCCTTTTTGTGGTACAATTATACGCACACGATTGTCGATTTTCTCTGTCAATAACTTTTCCATAAGCTCTTTATTTTCGATGTCATCAGACAAAATAAGTATCCTTGCGGGATCTCTGTTGAGATAGAACTGGCCCAGAAAAGCTTGCATAACCTCTGAATTAGGCATATCTATTCCTATTTTTGGATAATAATCCTTATTTCCCCAATTCTGATTAGATCGGATAAAGTATACTTGAATACAGGCATGCCCAGACTCAACATTCAGGGCAAAAATATCAGCCTCTCTAATCTTGTCAGGATTAACACCCTGCAGGGGATGAATCTTGGTTATTGCTTGTATTCGATCCCTGAATGCGGCGGCAAGCTCAAACTTCATAGCCCTAGAAGCTGAGACCATCTCTCGAACAAGCTTATCTTGAACCCGTTTTGACTTTCCACTCAGGAAATCATTGGCATCCGCTACTAGTTTTGCATAATCCTCTTTACTAATTTTTCCTCCACACGGCCCTGAGCATTTTTTCAGATGATAATTCAAGCAAGGTCTATTTCCCACCGCGACCTCGCGATCAGTACAGGATCTTAGTAAAAAAACTTTTTGGAGGGTTTCAAGTGTGCGATTTACTGCAAATGCATTAGCAAAAGGACCATAATAACGGCCAGGTTTTGTTTTTTTGCCACGATATTTCTCAATTCTTGGGAAATCATGCTCCGTAGAAATAAAAATATATGGAAAAGACTTATCATCCCTTAATAAAACATTATATTTAGGCCTCAATTGCTTAATCAGATTGTGCTCTAGCAACAAAGCTTCTGTTTCCGTCTTTGTCGAGAGAAACATCATAAAATAGGTGGCCCGGATCATTTGCTGTATTCGGGGAGAATGCCCCTTGTATTTTGAATAACAAGAAACTCGCTTTCTTAAATTCTTTGCTTTTCCAACATATAGAGGTTTGTGATTCCCATCGAGCATGCGATAAACACCCGGACCATTACTTAAAGTATTTAAATAACTCCTTATTAGATCAGTACCAACTAAGCGATTATGCATCTCGGCTCCAGTGAGTATGATACGTAAAAAGCTATTATTCCTTTCCCAATAAGCAAGCAAAATTCTTTCATAGAATCAATTGATAAAAATTTCATTCAATTAAACCTTAATCCGCCAATTAAAGTTTCCACTATTCCTGTGGAAAACACTGGGGGTAAAACCAATTTTTTGAATAGAATCCCTTTAATTTATTAAGTGTTCTACAGGTTGCCTAAAATTTATGCATATTTATTAACATATTGTTTTTATTAGCTATTTCTTTTCCATTAATTCGTTGGTTGCCAGTTAAGGTGCTCCCCTCCATCAATAGAAAGCATTTGTCCTGTTAATCCTGGTGACGATAAAATAAACCTTATAGCTCTACAAATTTCATGAACATCAGAACCTCTTTGAAGTAGTGTTCCCTTTCTCTTTTTTTGAAAGCTTACCTCCGTCTCAAAATGGGCCTTTAAGACAGGTCCAGGACCTATAGCGTTTACTCTTATTCTAGGTCCCAGGGCTTGGGCGGCTAATTTGGTAAAATTCCATAGACCTAATTTTGCCAAGGTATAAGTCATAAATTTAGGATTTGAATTTAAAACTTTTTGATCAACTACATTGATTATATTAGCGCTTGAAATTATTTCCCCATTTATATCAGTTTGGGACTCAGGGACTTGCTTTGCAAACGATTGGGATAAAAAAACTGGGGCTTTAAAGTTTGAAAATATGTGCCTGTCCCAGCTATCCATGCTCATCGTCAGCATACTATCTTTTTCAAAGATGGATGCATTGTTGACTAAAACTGAAAGATCTTTATTAATTTTTTCACGCGCTCTATCAATCAAGACCTCAATTTCTCGGTCTTGAAGAAGATTTGCCCTCAAACAAACAGCCCTTACACCCAATTTCCCTAACTGCTTCTGCAAAGAATTAGCCTCTTTTTCGGACTTAGAAAAATGTATCACGATATCATAACCGTCTTGAGCCAAAGATATCGCGATTTCTCTTCCAATACGCCTTGCTGCTCCTGTTATCAAGGCTGTCTTATTCACGTCCTATAATCCTCACTTCCGTTATGAACATTTCGTTAAAGCATTTCTAAGCCTCGAAAAATTAAAGACGAAACTTAGAAAAATAGACTTTCTCGTTAATCGCATCAATTATTCCATCCACAGAAGCTTTACCAAATCTGGAAAAAAACCCCCTTTTTCTATCCAACCTCTTAAACTTTATATCCGAACCAAATTTTCCTTTAAGTAATGGTTCCATATGGCCAATACCATCTATAAGACCAAGATCTCGTGCCCTTTCGGCTTCCCATACTTCTCCCGTAAACACTTTCTTTCCATCAATTTTATTTCCTCTTCTCAAGGAAACAAAATTTTTGAAATTTTGGTGGATAGATTTTTGAATCAATTTCAGTCTAACGATTTCGTCCTTTTTCTCAGGCCGAAACGGATCCAACATACTTTTTTCATCTCCAGAAGTATATATCCGCCTTTCAACCCCTTGACGAGAAATAAATTCGTGAAAACCAAACCCAGCAGAAATAACTCCTATAGAACCCACTATAGAATTCTCATCAGCAAAAATCTCCTTTGCCGAACAAGCCAACCAATATCCTCCTGATGCAGCAACATCTTCACAGAAGGCATAAACAGGAACATCCTTTTCATCAGACAGTCTAATAATTCTTGCTGCTAGAAGAGATGATTGGGATGGAGAACCACCAGGGGAGTTTATTATCAGCGCTATCGCCTTCAGTTTCCCTAAACTAAATGCCTTTTCCAACAAGGGTGCCATGGTCTGGTCATTAATTCCCCCACCGAGACGACCACCAGTGGAAATTACTCCCTCTAAGCGAATTACGGCTATCACACCCGATCTTTGAAATATTTTTTTAATCCAGGACCACAATCTCATATTAACTCCTTGATTGATATTTAAGAACTCATTATAGCTTTGGCAACAAAAACTTGCTGAAAACTTGCGAATGACTGTTCAAAATTCCGCCTGTGGCTCGTTATCTTTTATCATTCGCAAACATAAAGTATGAACACTGAACCATTGACTAGATTAAACAAATGTCGAAGAAAGTAGCGCCGCTAATTGGTTTAAAAGTTTTAGAATTGGCAAGGGTGCTGGCAGGACCTTGGGCAGGACAACTTTTGGCAGATCTTGGAGCTGATGTTATTAAAGTAGAGTCCCCATTTGGTGATGAGACTCGCCATTGGGGGGAAGACCAAAAAGGTAGAGAAGATAGTTCCTATTTTAAATGCACCAATAGGGGAAAACTTTCACTGATAGCTGATTTAAAAGAGAAAAGTGATTTAAAGGTCGTTCACCATTTAGCCCAGAGAGCAGATATTATTATAGAGAATTTCAAGGTTGGAAACCTTAGGAAATATTCTCTAGATTACCCATCTTTAAAGAAAAAAAACCCAGGATTGATTTATTGTTCTATCACTGGTTTTGGCCAAACAGGACCCTTAGCAGATAGACCCGGCTATGATTTCATTATCCAAGCAATGGCCGGTATTATGGATTTAACAGGTGAACCCTTGGGACCACCTATTAAACCAGGAGTTGCTTATGCTGATCTCTTTACTTCTCTCTACAGCGTAGTTGCAATTCAAGCAGCGCTGCTGGCGAAGAAGGAAACTGGTCCGGGCACGTATATTGATATGTCTCTATTTGATACCCAACTTGCTGTACTAGCTAACCAGGCATCATCATTCCTTTTATCAGGAACTATCCCAAAGAGAATGGGAAACTCGCACCCATCAATTGTACCTTATCAAGTTTTTGAAACAGAAAATGGTTCAATTGTAATTGCATGTGGGAATGACAGCCAATTTAAATCTCTTTGTAAAGCGTTTGGTTGGAGTTTTTCAGAAGACCCTAAATTTTGTACAAACCAAGATCGGATAGAAAACAGAAAAAAACTAATTGATGAGATGTCACAAAGGTTAAAGCTACTTAAGAAAGAGTATATCTCTCAATTATTAGAGCGAGCAAAAGTACCCGTTGGTACAGTAAATTCTGTAAAGGAGGCTCTCTGCCACCCGCAGGCTTTATCAAGAGGCATTATAAAATTAATAAAAGATGAACCTTTTGTGGGGACACCTATTACTTTTGAGGATTTCGATCTTCACTATAAAGAGAGTCCCCCCAGGCTCGGTGCAAACACGACAGCTATAAAGAAAAAGATATCAATAGGGGAAATGTGGGAGAACTAATTTGAAATACCAATATTTAGGGGGAAGTGATTTAAGGGTCAGTATTTTTTGTTTAGGCTCTATGACCTGGGGTGAATCTTCTACGGAGCAAGAGGGGCACTGGCAACTAGAGCACTCTATTTCCAATGGAATCAATTTCGTTGACACAGCCGAGATGTATCCCACAAATCCACTGAGACGTGAAACGGCTGGAGAAACAGAACAGATAATTGGAAATTGGCTAAAGGGAAGAAAGCGTAGAGATGATATAGTAATAGCAACAAAAATTACAGGAGAGGGAAGTAAGACTATTCGCGACGGCGCCCCAATTACAAAAAAAACTATCAACATTGCACTTGAGGGAAGTCTTAAAAGGTTAAATACGGACTACGTAGATCTTTACCAGCTTCACTGGCCCAATAGGGGATCATATCACTTTAGGCAAAATTGGGTGTTTGACCCAACAAAGCAGGTCACATCTGAGATTAAGGAGAACATATTTGAAATTCTTGATTATCTTTCAGAGCTAGTTCGAGAAGGAAAAATTAGAGCAATTGGATTATCCAATGAAAGTGCCTGGGGCTCAATGCAATTTCTCAAAGCCGCCACTGAAAGTGGCTTTGAAAAGATTGCATCAATTCAGAATGAATATAGCCTTTTGTGCCGTTATTTCGATACTGACTTAGCAGAACTGTGTCATAATGAAAATGTGCACTTAATGGCATATTCTCCACTTGCTGCAGGACTTTTAACTGGGAAATACCAAAATGGTAAAGTGCCTCAAAAATCCAGATTAGAATTCTCTCCCGGACTTAATGGACGGCTCAATGAACGATCAATCAATGCTACCCAAAATTATCTCAATATAGCAAAAAAGTTTGGACTTCATCCTGTAAGCATGGCTTTGGCATTTTGTGCCCAGAGGCCTTTTATGGGATCAGTAATTTTTGGAGCAACCAAAAATAAACAGCTAAAGACGATTATTGATGGTTTGGACTTGGAATTATCTCAAGAGATATTAATTGAACTCGATAGGGTTCATAGAGCACATCCTTTTCCAATGTAGAGTTTCAGGTTTCTTAAAATATATGATATCAATTCAAAATATTAGTAAGGTTTATGACCAAAACCTAAAAGCATTGGAAGAAATTTCTCTTGAAATTGAACCTGGCGAGATTTTTGCACTTTTAGGGCCGAATGGTGCAGGAAAAACGACGCTGATTTCGTCTATATGCGGACTAACCCGTCAGACGTCTGGTTTAATTAAGGTGTCAGGATTTGACACCTTAGAGGACTATAAAAAAACAAGATCACTAATTGGTTTAGTTCCCCAGGAATTTCCGCTCGAGAACTATGAAAGCGTTATAGAAACTGTTAAATTCACAAGAGGCCTCTTTGGGAAAAGTTCCAATCCTAGTTATATTGAGAAAGTTCTCAAATCACTCAGATTGTGGGAAAAAAGAAGTACTCCCATTATTGCCTTATCTGGCGGAATGAAGAGGAGGGTGCTCATTGCAAAGGCACTCTCTCATGAACCTGAAATTCTTTTCCTCGATGAGCCCACCTCAGGAGTTGACGTGCAACTGAGAAAAGAAATGTGGGATCTTATCATTGAACTAAAAAAAAGAGGGGTTACGGTAATACTTACTACCCATTATATCAAGGAAGCTGAAATGATAGCTGATAGGGTTGGGATTCTTAATAGGGGTAGGCTTTTATTAGTCGAAGAAAAAAAAGAATTAATTAAAAAGTTTGGGAAAAAAACGATTTCTGTGGAATTAAAAGAAAAACTTCACTCTATTCCAGAAAAAATTGCGGAAGAAAAAGTCTACCTTTCCGAAGACAGGCACTCAATTTTCTTCGAGGTATCTAATACTAAAAATAAAATGAGTTTATCTGATACAATAAAAATGATAGCCGAGACAGGTTTATCCATTAATGATATTAATACTACAGAAAGTTCACTTGAAGATATTTTCCTTGAAATTATTGCTGAAGAGGAAATGAGATGAACTTCAATTCAATCAAATCGATTTATAAGTTTGAAATGGCCCGTGCACTTCGAACCATAATGCAAAGTATACTCGCTCCAGTGGTCTCTACCTGCCTATATTTTATTGTCTTTGGTGCTGCGATTGGCAGCAAAATATCCGAATTAGATGGAATATCATATGGCGCTTTCATTATTCCCGGCCTAATGATGCTTTCAGTGATGACAACGAGTGTCAACTATGCAGCTTTTGGTATTTATTTACCAAAATACACCGGTTCCATCTATGAAGTCATGTCGGCACCTATATCGGCTTTTGAAGTTATTATTGGATATGTTGGAGCAGCTGCCACTAAATCAATATTGATTAGTTTCCTAATTCTACTAACTGCCACAGCATTTGTGAGTTTTGATATAAGGCATCCAATCTGGATGCTTGTTCTTCTAATAATGACTGGTAGCACATTTTCACTTTTTGGATTCATTATAGGATTATGGGCCTCAAATTGGGAGAGGCTTCAACTTATACCCTTGATCGTTATTACTCCATTAGTTTTTCTTGGGGGAAGTTTTTATTCAACCTCGATGCTGCCTGGATTTTGGCAAACTATCACCAAATTAAACCCCATCTTTTACATCATTAATGGTTTTAGGTGGAGTTTTTTTGGGACATCGGATGTACCAATAGGTGTTTCGATATTTTTCATGGCTGCATTTTTGTTGTTGTGCATTGCAGTAGTCTCCATAATCTTTAGGACAGGTTACAAGATAAGAAATTAACCTTGGACGATTTACGTTTTTAAATGGATGGGGAATTTTTCAACAATTTCTTTTCGAATAGATGGAGACAGAGCTGCCTTTGAGATAGTTAACAACAAATCCTCTTTCTTCTGTTTAGCTTTCATTAATAGCTCAGGTTTTCCATTCTCAGCCCACTCTTTTGGGCTCGATCTATCTCCTAACCTAGGATAGATATACTCAGTTTGCATCAAACCCAAAGTCTGTTCATGACCTAAATAATGGCCCGGACCATTCAGGCAAACAGACCTCATAGTCTCAACACTTAAGCTTATTTCGTCCACATTAATTCCCTTAACACAACGTAAAGCCTGACCCAGAAGGTCATCTCCTAAGATCATACTCTCCATGCAAAATCCCAACAATGAGGCGTGCATTCCGACAGCCTCATATACCAAGTTTAAACCTGAAAGACCCGCCATTACATTCGATGTCGCCTGTTCCCAACCAGCTTGCATGTCAGGCAATTTTGAGTCTGCAATACCAGCGGCTGCACCCCCTGGCAAATTGTAGAATCTATGCATCTGAGCACATCCTGCCGTCAAAAGCGCTTGCTCTCCAGATCCTCCAGACATTGCCCCTGTTCTTAGGTCTGACACGAATGGCCAGGTCCCAAAAACTGCTGGGAATCCACTTTCAATTGAATTGACATAAACAACGCCAGCTAGACATTCCGCAACTGCCTGCACTATTGCGCCTGCAATTGGTGCGGGAGCCGTAGCTCCAGCCTGTCCAGCCGATAGTAGTAGAATGGGCATGCCTTGCCTTATGCATTCTTCCATAACTGAACAACTTTCTGTCGCAAATTTTAATGGCGGTACCACAAAACAATTTGAATTCGATATAAATGGTCTTTCTCTCCAAGAGCTTTCACCTCCAGAAAGTATGTGCACCATATCCATAATAGGCTTTACAAAAGAGGCCTCTGTAAACGACACCCCGACATGCTTGCTAGTTCCGGAACAGCAGGCATAGACAGTATTGAGATCCATTTCAAAGTTATCTTTAATATCTCTACATACCATGGGTCTCTGTAGAAAATGTATATTATCAAGATGATGAGCTATTTTTGCAGCATTATATAAATCTGAAACAGTACTATCACGATAATTAGAGGTTTCCAAATCTACAACGTGCACCGCAGCCCCAGCAGTCCCATAATGCACTCTATTTTTCTTTAATAAGAGGTCATACTCAGAATTCCTACCGTGAAGGTAAAAATCTCTGCAAGCAATGGATAACATCTTTTCTACGAGACCTCTTGGAAACTTTAATCTTCCATCAGTTCCCAAAATTGCTCCTGCGTCGGTCATAGCCTTTACACCAGTTTCGGGAGCATCTGCTAAGCCTATTTCTTCAAGGACCTGAAGAGCAGCCTCATGAATCTTTATTATTTCATCCTGGCTTAATGGATTATAGGTCCCTCCTATTAGCCCGGGCTTGACAGGCCTTAACTCCTTTGCCAAAGGTGCAGATCTTAATGCCTGTCTTGCAGCCCTACCTCCAGCCCTCTTATTTTTTTCTTTATCCTGAATGCCTCTCTCCATTTTTAAGTCACATCCTGACCTTATTCGATTTTGGATCATACATAGGTTTTATGCTAACTTTAGCAGGGATCGGTTTGCCAGCAACATCAATTGAATAATCAAAATTCAGAATTTTCTCATCAGTTAAACCTTTGCAATCTATATAACCTAGCCCCACAGCAGCCCCCAAAAAGTGTCCATAATTACCAGAGGTGACGTAACCTACGATTTTATTATCCCTAAGAATTGGTTCATTATGATAAACCATTTTCGATGGGTCATCGAGCAAGAATTGTAATAGCAATTTATTCAGACCCTGTTTCTTTTTTTCTAAAATGGCTTGTTTACCAAGAAAATCCCCTTTTGACATGTCAACCGTGAAACCAAGACCTGCTTCGATAACATGATCTTCGTCCGTAATGTCATGACCAAAATGTCTATAAGCTTTCTCTATCCTACAGCTGTCTAAAGTGTGCAAACCGCATAGCCCAAAATTGACTTGGTCTTTAACTTTCCAAATCTCTTCAAAAACGTGTGCACATTGATCGGAGCTAATATAGAGCTCCCAGCCCAATTCACCTACGTAGCTGACCCTATGGGCTCTTGCTACGCCATAACCAATTTCTATATCTCTCCAAGTACCAAAGGGATGGTTTTCGTTAGAAAAATCATTAGGTGATAGTTTAGTTAATAACTGACGAGAATTTGGTCCCATGATTGATAGTACACCTTCGGAAGCACTGACATCCACTACCGCCACATTTTTCAATTTAGCAAAACGTCTAAGCAGCTTTAGATCACGCTGCAAAGTAGCGCACGGCACTACTAGCAAAAATGAAGTTCTTGAAAGACGAGAAACAGTCAAGTCACTTTCAATACATCCTTTTCTATTAAGAATTTGCGTATACACTATTTTCCCTACTGGTACATCTACTTGAGCTGTACAGATAAACTGTAATAAATCTAACGCTTCATCACCCTCAACTCTAATTTTCCCAAAAGATGACATATCAAAAATTCCTATGCCTTCTCTAACTGATTGGTGTTCAATTTTTTGATTTTCGAACCAGTTTTGCTTACCCCAAGAGTATTGGTATTCCGGCTTTTGTCCTGGTAAAGAAAACCAATTTGCTCTTTCATAACCAGCGACTTCCCCAAAAACTGCTCCTAAATCCTTCAGATAGCTATGAAAAGGGGAACGTCTTATGTTACGACTGGTTTCAGGCTGAAGGTATGGAAAGTGATCTGCATAAAGTAATCCCAGACTTTCCGAAACCCTTTGTTTTAAATAATTTCTATTACGCTGAAATGTTTCAGTTCTCCTAATATCTACTTCCCAAAGGTCAAAAGGTGGTTCCCCATCATTAATCCAGCTAGCAAGCGCCATCCCGGCACCACCAGATGAAACAATGCCAACTGAATTATAACCAGCAGCCACCCAATATCCCTCACATGAAACAGATTCTCCTAAGTAGTACCTATTGTCTGGAGTAAAACTTTCAGGCCCATTAAAAAATGTCCTAATTCCAACCGAGTTTAGAACAGGCATTCTCTTGAGGCCAAGCGATAAAACTGGCTCAAAGTGGTCAAGATCTTCAGGTAATTGGTCAAAACAAAAATTCTCCGGTATACCATCCACTCCCCATGGTTTAGCCCTTCTTTCAAAAGCGCCCAGCATCATCTTACCAGCATCTTCTTTATAATAGGAGTACTCGTCAGGAACCCTCAATACTGGTAGTTGGCCAAGCCCCTCTATAGGTTCAGTAACAATATAAAAATGCTCACAAGCATGTAAAGGAATTACAACATTGCTTTTTGCACCCAATTCTCTGGCCCACATTCCTCCACAATTAACAACGATATCCGACGTTATATTTCCTATCTCACCACCTTCTAGGCGATACTTCACACCTGTTACCTTATCATATTCTATGCTGACGTCCGAGACTGTAACTCCCTCTTCTATTTGAATACCCATTTGCCGAGCTCCTTTTGCCAGCGCCAAAGCTATATTGGCTGGGTCTGCTTGACCATCTTTAGGGAGAAATACCCCAGAAAGAATATTGTCCATATTGAGGATTGGATATTTTTCCTTAATTTCTGTGGGCTCAATTTCACTGACTTCAACTCCAAAAGCTCTGGCTAAAGCGGCTTGCCGATTAAGTTCTTCTTTACGACTTTCAGTAAGAGCCACCGTTATTGAACCGTTCTGTTTCATGCCTGTTTCAATACCTGTTTCCTGGGCCAAATTGACATACAGTTCCGCTGAATACTTCGCCAATCGAGTCATGTTTTGGGAGTTTCGCAACTGACCAATTAGACCTGCTGCATGCCAGGTAGTACCGGACGTTAATTTCTTTCTTTCCAAAAGAACCACATCCTTCCAGCCTAACTTGGCCAAATGGTAAGCCACTGAACAACCAGAAATACCACCGCCAATAATTATCGCTCTAGCATTTCTTGGTAAATTCATGATCGCAGAACCAAATTCTCTGGATCCCAAAGAGGTCCTGGATCTTGAATGATAGCGTTATAGGTTTGCCCAAAGATATCTATACAAACTTCTTGGTTTGGCTTTGCACAGTCAGTTGCTACCACTCCTAATGCCAGTGAAGCTCCGACCCTGTGGCCATAAGCACTACTTGTGACTTCACCTACAATCCTACCATCCAGCGTGATAGTGGACATGTATGGAGCATCACATTCATTTCCTTCAACAATCATTGTTACAAATTTTTTGGATACTCCCCTTTGCTTCTCTTTGAGCAAAGCTTCCTTACCCGGAAAAGACTCTGGCTTATCAAATTTAATAAAACGCTCCAGTCCACTCTCTAGTAAGGTATAATCAGTAGAAAGATCTCCCTTCCAAGCTTTGTAGCCTTTCTCAACACGTAAACTATCAAGAGCAAACATACCAAAAGGAGTGGCACCCTCCAAGATTACTCGCTCATAAACCACAGATAAATCTTCCTTCCTAACATGAATCTCCCAACCCAACTCGCCAGCATAGCTTACCCGAGCCAGTAGAACATCCTTACCTAGAATTTGAGAACGCTGTAAGGACAACCAAGGTAATTCAAAATCAGCATTAGATATTTCACTTAATAACTTTCTAGATTGGGGGCCGGTCACTATCAAACAAAACCAGTCTTCTGTCTGATCAACTATATTAACGTTGGTCTCCTCAGTTATCCCATTCCTAAGAACTGATAAATCATGCCATTGAGCTGCCCCTGCAGTAATCAGGGAAAATTCATCTTTTCCAAGATGCATAATTGACATTTCAGTAAGAACTCGACCACGTTCATCTGAAAAATATGCAAGGCTCATTCGATTTAGCGATGGGAGACCTCCAGCAATTTGTCGAAGCAACCAATTTCCAGCTCCCTGACCATTTATATGGTATCTGGAAAACCCTGGCAGGTTCAATACGCCAACATTGGAGTGTACAGCCAGACACTCTTCTTTAACTCTTTGAAACCAAGGTCCTTCTCTCTCCCAAGTTTGGGTAGAAGCTTCAGAGGTATCGTCTCCCGGTTTGGCAAACCAATTGGCACGCTCCCATCCATTATATGCCCCCATTTGCCCCCCCTGCTCAACAATTCTATCGTGCACTGGGGATAGTTTCTTATTTCTACCCGCTGGCCAGGAGTGAAAAGGAAAATGAATAGCATACTCGTGACCATAAACTTCGGCTGCTTTTTCCTGACAATAATTATCATCCGCAAAATCAGTAAACCTTCTTGGATCACAAGACCACATGTCCCATTCAGTTGATCCTTCGGCAATCCATTCTGCCAAAACCTTCCCAGCTCCACCTCCTTGAGCAATTCCAAAAGTAAAAACACAAGCCTCAAAAACATTCTTTAACCCAGGTGAAGGACCTATAAGGGGATTACCATCTGGCGTATAAGGAATCGGTCCATTGATAACCTTCGAAATGCCCGCTTGTCCTAAAATTGGAACTCTCTGCATCGCATCATTTACATACCATTCAAGCCGATCTATATCATCTGGATACAACTGAAAGCTGAAGTCTTCAGGTAGAGGATCGGCACTATCTTTCCAATGAATCTTACAATTTCTCTCATATGGCCCCAAATTTAGGCCATTTTTTTCTTGTCGCAAATAATAACTGCTATCTACATCTCGAAGAAGGGGTAATTTCTTATTTGTCCCCTTTGCTCTCTCGACCAACTCTGGAATTTCTTCAGTTAGAAGATACTGATGACTCATCACTGCCATAGGCGCGGACCTACCACCATATGGTAAAAACCAATCACTCACCCGCTTCGCATAATATCCTGCTGCATTCACAATTATTTCACACTCTATCGGACCTTTATCCGTTTTTACAATCCAGTCATCTCTTGACTTACTTATTCCTATCGCAGAGCAGAAACGGATTATTGATGCACCAAGATCTCTCGAACCCTTGGCCAAAGCCTGAGTAAGCTGCGCTGGGTCTATATCACCGTCGTTCGGATCAAAAAGAGCACCTTCCAGGTCATGAACTTCTAAGAAAGGATACTTTTCTTTCAGTTCCATCAAACTGATCACTTCCAAATCCATTCCCTGATAAATTCCCATCCCTTTAGCTCGCTGAAATTCCTGCATACGCTCCTTAGAATGGGCTAACCTTACGGATCCTGTCACATGATAATTCATTGGATAATCTACAGCTTTGGATAGTCCCCTGTATAATTCTGTCGAATACCGCTGCATGTTCATAATGGCCCAAGAAGAAGAAAAAGTTGGAACATTCCCCGCTGCATGCCAGGTACTACCAGCAGTTAGTTCATTTTTTTCCAAGAGGAGAAGATCTCTGCAACCGGCTTTTGCCAAATGATAGAGGCAAGAAACTCCAACCACTCCACCACCAATTATAACTATCCTGGCTGATTTTGGTAACTCTGACATGCGCCCCCCATTTAAAGCGAGAAATCATACGATTTGCTAAAGTTTCTTCTTAAAAAAATTATAGTTTTATTTAAACTAAAACAAGAAATAAAAACGACTTCACCCTTTTTAGAAAAATGATTCTGATGAAACCTTACGAAACTAAAAAAACGCTTGTAGACCTGTCTGAGCCCTGCCTAAAATCAGTGCATGAATATCATGGGTTCCCTCATAGGTATTGACGGTTTCTAGGTTAATTAAATGTCGCATGACCCCATAAGATATATCGATTCCATTGGCACCTAGCATGTCCCGAGTATTTCTCGCTATTTCCAGCGCTTTTCCACAGTTATTTCTCTTTAATAAACTGATTGTCTCTGGGCTTGCACGACCCTGATCCATTAATCTACCCAAAGATAAAACAGCACCTAGTCCAAGACTTATTTCAGTTTGAATATCAACTAGTTTCTTTTGAAATAATTGGTTTTGAGCTAATGGGCGCCCAAATTGATGTCTATCAAGCCCATACTGTCTCGCAGTATGCCAACAAAATTCAGCCGCCCCAAGTACGCCCCAAGAAATTCCATATCTGGCTCTATTTAAACAACCAAATGGTCCTTTTAAGCCTTGAATCTCTGGTAGCAACGCATCCTCTTTAACGACAACATTATCCAAAACTATCTTTCCCGTTACAGAAACTCGTAGGCTAAGCTTCCCGTCAATTACAGGAGCAGACAATCCTGCCATACCCTTCTCCAGAAGAAAACCTCTTACCTTACCATTATGAGCTTCGGACTTTGCCCAAATAATAAAAACATCTGCGATGGGGCTATTAGAAATCCAGCATTTCTCACCTGTCAGTTTATACCCCTCAGGCACTTTCTGCGCTCGAGTTGTCATACCGCCAGGATCAGATCCAGCATTTGCTTCTGTTAACCCAAAGCACCCCACAAGTTCACCTTTAGCTAATCCAGGCAAAAATTTCTCCTTTTGTTCTTCTGACCCAAAAGCAAAGATTGGATACATCACCAAGCTCGACTGGACTGACATCATAGAACGATAACCTGAGTCAATTCTCTCTATTTCTCTAGCTATCAACCCATACGAAACATAGTTAGCGCCTAAACCTCCATATACCTCCGGAATGGTAGCCCCAAGGAGGCCCATCTCACCCATTGCTCTAACTACGCCTCTATCTATTTTTTCTGACTGAAAAGCATTTGCAACTTTTGGTTTCAACTCCTTTTCAGAAAATTCTCTAACTGATCTGATTAAAAGCCTTTCACTTTGAGACAGATTATCCTCTACCCGTAGAGGATCTTGCCAATCAAATTTGCTGAGCTCAGGAGTATCTATCCTCTTCCCAGATCCGACAGTATCTTTCATTATCTACTCACTCAATTCTTATTCTACTTCGAGTTTAATGATCAACTATTGGTTTTTCAAGTTTCATCCTTCTGTTTCTTTCCTTATTTAGAAGCATAGTAGGGTCCACTTCCTGTAATCAGCTCTTTAAAGTAATTATGACCTTCTTCCTCCCTTGTAAACACCAAGAATAAAACTTTGATCCCCTTCAAAAAAATTGAACTTATAACCCAGCAATTTATCTTCCCAAAATTTAGTCACTATAGGCCTGGATAAAAGGAGAGAATATGACGGGCGAGCTACGACAAAACCCCTGACACGTTTTTTAATATAGAAATGTACTAGCCAACAGAAGATTGGTATCGTATATTTAATTCTTGGCCTTCTTACGATGCCAGTTTCTGTTACAAACTAAAATTATATACTTTGATGGGGGACAATATGGCTTACAATGTAAATAGGAATTCATTAGAAAATCATTGGATGCCCTTTACTGATAATAGGGGTTTTAAGGCTAACCCTCGCCTTATTGCTGAAGCATCTGGCGTAGTAATGAACGACCACATGGGCAACACCATCATAGATGGTTCTTCAGGACTGTTTTGTTGCCCGGCAGGACATTGCCACCCTAAAATCATTGAGGCAGTTCATGAGCAAATGAAAATCAATACTTACACTTCTCCTTTTGGAACGGGTCATGAGGCTAGCTTCACACTAGCCGACAGAGTATCTGAACTAACACCCGAAGGGATGAACCATGTTTTTTTTGTAAACTCTGGTTCAGAAGCGGTTGATACAGCTCTAAAGATTACCATGGCATATCATTCTGCAATTGGAGAAAATAGAAGCCGATTTGTTAGTCGTGAAAGGGCTTACCATGGGGTTAATATGGGTGGAGTATCTCTTTCAGGAATGGTCAATAATAGGAAAACCTTCCCAATTGTGATGCCTGGCGTGGTCATGATGAGACATACTTGGACTGGAAAAGATTTAAATGTCCAGGGACAACCAGAGCAAGGTAAGGAATTAGCAAATGATTTGGAAAGATTTGTTCAAACCTACGGTGGTCAAACAATTGCAGCATGTATAGTCGAACCTGTCGCCGGTTCAACAGGAACTTTGGTGCCGCCAATTGGTTATCTTGAGCGTCTGCGAGAAATATGTGACCAAAATGGAATACTACTAATTTTTGATGAAGTAATTACTGGTTTTGGAAGGATGGGAACAAACTTTGCCGCTGACAGATTTCATGTAAAGCCAGATATCATGACCATGGCTAAGGCTTTGACAAATGGATCCATGCCAATGGGTGCAGTCTGTGTAAAAGATGAAATCTATGACGTGGTCACTGATAGCGCAAATAAGGATGCTATAGAATTCTTTCATGGATACACTTATTCTGGTCACCCTGCAGCATGCGCGGCAGGGCTTGCCTCCCTTAAAATTTACCAGGATGAAGACCTTTTTGAGAGAGCAAATAGTCTTTCTCCATATTTTCTAGATAGTATATTCTCTCTTAGCGATCACCCTTTGGTAAAGGATGTGAGGGGTATTGGCCTGATGGCTGGAGTGGAAATGCATGCTGATAGCAATCCAGGTAAAAGGGGTGGAAGACTACAAAAAGACCTGTTCTGGAATGGTTTACAC
>CACIIZ010000015.1 GCA_902586855.1 uncultured Alphaproteobacteria bacterium
ACAAGAGAGAACTTTTGATACTAAGATCATTAGTCAAAAACAAAAAAAAGCCCCGTGGCAAACGAGGCTTCTTATTTAAATCGTTCCTGGAGATGGAACCAATTTATTCAGCGGCCGCACCCCAATGGTTCAGCCGCTGATTAGTTTCTTTTTAGACGAGCATAAAACCGTTTGTTGTTGTCGTAGTATCTAGGGCATCGCTCGCTGTACTTGTTAGATCTATGCCAGTCAGCTTGATCAGACTGTCAGTCGTAGCTAACGCTGTTGTACCATCATAAATGAATAGATACGCATCTGAACCATGCTGGAAGGCCGCCGCATCACCGTTTCCAGATCCGGCAGCAGCATCAATCGCTGCATTCACGGCTACAATCTTCTCAGCCAATGTATCATCATCAGCATGGAAGGTTGCAATACCCGAAGCTATCGCTGCATTTCCAGTCGTTGCAGTTGCATTGGTTTCAGTTGTTGAAGCTGCGTACACAATCGCATCACCGGAAGTACCAACAGTGAAGTCAGTGATTGTATCAAAACCAACTGTGCTTGCTGCACCGGCAGCAGTACCAGCCGAAGCGTCACCAGCTGCTACCGTCATAGTATCAGCGCCAGCTCCACTCGTAATGGTATCAGCTCCTGTTCCACCCGTGATAGGATCAACACCAGCGCCACCGTTTATGGTGTCATCACCAGCATTACCATTTAGAGTATCAGCACCGGCATCACCGTTGATAATGTCATTCCCAGCGTTACCAGAAATAATATCATTACCAGCGCCACCACTAAGCGTATCAGCATTCGCACTACCATTGATAGTATCAATATTTCCTGATCCAGTTATGGTGAATGCCTGAGAACTCAGGAATGTAGCAGGATCGGCCGCCGTTACATCAATCAACGTCTTGGCACTACTATTGAAAGTCAGACCTGACAAGTTAATCGTAGAAGCATCAACAAGAGTTGCTGCCCCAGCACCGTTAATAGCAAGGATATCATTTGCATCATTATTATCAATGATATAGCTCTTTCCACTTAGCTGAGAAGCCTTAAACAGTACGTTACCCTCAGCTGCTGTTATATCCAAAACCTCGATGTTACTGAAGGTAATGTTCGTATTGTCCGCAGCATTTGGTACAATATATTCGTCATTACCAGCACCACCATCTACCACTGAGGAAGCAACCGGAGTATCATTACCGTTGATTATGTCGTTACCGGATCCACCAGTAATGGACTTCAGATTATCAGTTAGCGTAGCTGTCACTGCGCCAGTCATATCGGACGCATCCAAGGCCACACCAGTTGTCGTATTGGTGAATGTCACAGCAACCGCACCGGAAGCATCCAATGTGGCAGTAGTACCACCAATGACCACGAAATCGGTATTTGCAGCTGTAAAGTTCAGCCCTACCGTTGCCGCATAATCACCAGCACCATTGATTGTAATATCACCTGTTACAACAGTCCCGACATTGATCGTAGCCGTTCCAGTTGAAGTGTCTGCAGTGGCTCGATCATTAATATCAAGCGTAAAGGCACCAGAATGATCAGCTTCAGTTGTCAAAGCGATCGTTTGACCATCCCTGACGGTTATTGCAACCGCTCCGCCCACATCAGTTTGGAACTCTAATACATCAGGCGTTAGTAGTGAATAATCGGCCGCAGTTGCCGATCCAGTGACTTGAACAGTCGTAGTTCCAGCCGTAGTACTATCGGTAATTCCGGTCGTATGACCCAAAGCCTGCGCATTTGTCATCTTAAAGGTAACACTCTGATCACCAGTAAATGTTGTCGAAAGCGGTAGTGAGTCTGCATCCAGATTATAGGTCGCCGCAGCACCATTACCTGAAAGGGTAAGAAGCTCAACTTGCTGATTAGCAGCAGCACTTGCCGTTTCAAGAGTGATAATACCAGGCGCAGAAATCACAGCAGCATCAGTCGTTGACGTTGTTCCAGCCGCATCGAGATTAACTGTCGTAGCAGAAGCGGCCGTTCCAGTCTTTCCGACGGTCAAAGTCACAGCACTCGTTGAGATATCTGTAATACTTATCGTCTGACCACCAGTATCAGCCCCTGTATAACCAGTTGTGATATTAGTTCCGGTCGCACTGTTGTTTGCCACTGTGATAGCACCCAGACCAGTACCTGTGGTAATGGTTGTATTTGAATTAATATTAGCTCCAGCAGAAGCACCTGCGTTTCCTTGGTCCATATTAACTGTCATCGCACCACTTGTGCCACCGTTAATGGTCAAACCGGCAACGCCTGTACCCATGTTAACCGTCAGCTCTGACGCACCAGCATTCAAAGTCACTCCAGATGCACTATTAGCAATGGCAACAACACTTGCATCAGCAACGTTGGTACCCATAGTCACAGTCATATTTGGCCCAACACCATTAACCGTCGTCGATCCAGGTGCAACAAGTGCATTTCCTGTGTGATTAATCGTGGCGTGTGCCCCAATTATGTTGTTTAAATTGATGGTGGAATCGTTAGCCGTTACGATTGAGCCATAATTATAAACAATATTCTCAATACCGGTAACTGTCGATGGAGCGGCCGCTGTCGCGCCCGTCATCGTAACTGTCAATGTATCCGAGTCAGTTGTTGAAGTGTCGACCAAAACGTCTCCAGCACCCAAAGTAGTGTCAGTTGCCGCTATGGAGTCATTTGCACTTGTAAAAGCTGACGTAATAATATCAGCCGTTGCGGCCAAATCAGCCGTATGTGCTGTTACAGTCGGTGTTACTGCCTCAGTTGTAGTTGTTGTTGTAGTAGTTGCTGTATCGTCAGAACTATTACAAGCTGCCAAGGAAACAGCCAAAAATCCCAAACCGCCAAATCGCTTTGCATTTTTTGCCTGCTTGCTCTCCCATGCCGCCACAATTTTTGCTAAAGCTTTTCTCTTAGCTTCTGTGCGGTCTACTGCCTCGTACCCAACGAGATCAGATTTGTTTACGATCATATTCATGTTCACCATCTCCAGGTTGTTTATTAAACTCTTTTTTTATTCGCGCGTTTATGAGTGCGTGTCAAATAGATTGAACGCAATACATTACGATGTTATTTACAGAAAGCCTCCTAGGGGTGCAACAATTTTTTAGCTTTTGCTCGTAAAAATTTGACTTTCAGGTGGGGTGTTTCTTTTAGACAACACTCTGCTCAAACTTTTATAAGGCTAATCTGGAACATGTACTGAGTAAAAAGCAAAGAAAATAACACTTTTTCTTTTGTTTAAACACTTTTTATCAATTTCTTTAATTACACGAAGCCCATCCACAAAAAAATTCCTGTTTGAGAAAAAAGGGTGGCACGAAGGGAGTTTACCCCCTAAATTATAGGTTCCCAGTTAAATCTGTCCCTTTCAGAGTTATCAAAGTATGAACGTTAAACCCATTTCAATAGAAACTCATCGAGAATGGTCGTATACTGGCCTAACCCATTACCTTCATACGCAGAAAGACTCAATCGTACCAGTATTAATGGCTGAAATTGGAAGGCTTGTTGCTACGAACCCCCTTGTGTTCTTAGAAAGCAAAGAAAATATAGGCTTGTACAGCCTGCAGGGTCTCGTTCCTAACAGCAACCTCATGATTAACGTTCAGGGTAAATGGCTTGGTGATTACATTCCTGCACGCTATCGCTCATTGCCTTTTGTCCTGGCCTCTAATTCAGAGGATAAAGTAGGAAATGATAAAATACTTTGTTTTCTGGAAAACCTAAAATGTGTTGCTGAAAAATTTGAAAGGGATAGTACTAGAATATTCAATGAAAAAGGTGAGTTGTCCGAGAACATGCAACAAGTATTCAAATTTCTGCAAAGCATTGAAGAAAACGAAGTGGCTACTCAAAATGCCCTAAAGGCCATTCAGAAAGCGGATCTTCTGCAAGAATGGGCTCTTTCCCTTAAGACAACTGACGGTGAGAAAAAAATGACCGGACTGAAAAGAATTGACATTGAAAAACTTAAAGCCCTGCCAGCCAAAACTCTTGAGAAATTGAACCAATCAGGAGCGCTCGACATCTGCTTCGCCAGTCATTTTTCATTAAATAACATTGAAAAACTAAGACGGTTTGTAATCGACAAATCATCTACTAGTAAAAATAAAGAAAAGTCTGATGAAACGAAGTCCTTAAGAGACCTAACTTTGGAGAAACAAAAAAAGGTTCACAAAGAAGAAATGGACACTTTGGTGCAGGATTTGCTTTTAGATGATTAAATATAACTTGTTAGGTAAGAAAATCTTGGTATAACACATTGAGAGGCAAAGGAGAAATACTATGGCAAAAATTAAACTAGATGATGTTGAGTATGATACTGATGAAATGTCTGATAATGCTAAGGCTCAATTGGCATCACTTCAATTTAATGAAGCACATATTAATAGGCTAAGAAACGAGCTTGCCATTGCTGATACTGCAAAAATTGCTTACGTCAATGCCCTAAAAAGAGAATTGGAAACAAAAGATAGCGCAGACGAAGACAATAAAAGTAAATCTAAAAAGAAGGCCGCAGAGTAAGAAAAGTCCAAACCTATTTTAAATTATCGGCTTACCATTAAGAAACACTCTATTACCTTCAACTTTGATATTAGCCTGGTGGTCATACTCCAAGCTCTCCACCTCTGGTGAACTCAAGAGCGCACCAAGGATTACGCCTCCAATTATAGGGTCCAAAATGCCTGATGTAATGATTTTAGACAAAATTTCTGCAGTGTTTTTCGTTTGAATTAAGCTCTCAATGGATTGAGGGCACCCTGCCTTCGGGGTGACACAATGGCCCGATCCAGAAAAAAGTAGATTTCCTTTGCCTTCCTGAAATTTGATCCCGATGTCTATGACATCCGTCATTCTACCACACTCTGACTTGCTTGCCATCATACCAGATAAAGTGCACTGCTGTTGAGCATATTTCCAAACCCCTTTTGCCTTAACACTTAAACTGTCCGCAACATGGCCAATTGGTGAGGTTAAGTCCTTGGCACCAAAGCTTATCGGTAAGATCCATTCTCCTGCTTCTTGCAAACTAGCATTTAGAAATAGATTTTCTCCTCTAAGTATTCGATTTGGGTTGCCCGCACCCAACGAACTCAAATCAAGTTTCGATTTTTTTGCAGAAACGTTAGTCCTAAGCCCCTTGCCAACACTCCCTTCCATATCTATTCCCACCAAATCCATTGCTAATGGCCCTTCGGGAACTTTTAATCTAAGGTTAAGCTCTGACGCTTTAGCTTTAAAAGATTTTTCTATAGAAGTTAAACCATGAATGAGAAACTCAATATTTGAAAGAATGGTTTCTTCTGCGTCTCCAATTTCCGTGATTTTACCCAAAAGAGATAGATTTAATGTTTTTTCAGATCCTAAAGCAATGTCAGCGTTAAAGTCCTTAATCAACAAATTGTTCTCACCACTTTTCATTAAGCCTTTCCCGATGGATATGTTAGCCGGTTTAGAAATACTCAGATTTGGAGCTATAAGCAAATCGTCTAATCTAAAAATTAATGCGCCGTCATCCACCTCTAAAACAAAATTCTTGTACAGCACTCCCATGTTGGCTGTTGAAAACATCTCACCGATGGTTAATTTAACATTAGGTGGAAGTGCTGAAGCCATTTGACCTTTGATCCAATCTGGAAGAATAATTCTCACAGCCCCATACAGGGGGCCTAGAAACAAAATCAGAGCTAATATCAAATATCCTGCAAAGCGTAAAATTCTCATTCAATTTTCCTGATTAGTCAGTAAAAGCTCTCTCTTTAACTTTAGCCATAGGTTGCCATAAATAATCAAGAATTGTTCGCTTTCCTGCGAGCACATCAACGGAAGCTACCATTCCAGGTAATATTTCTATTTCTGATCCATCATCCTCATACAAGGTCGTATCGATAGAAACATCAACTAAATAATAGGCCATACCTAAAGCTTTGTCTTCCACCGCATCTGCGGAAACTTTCAAAACTTCTCCGTCAATCGTGCCATAACGCGAAGCATCATAAGCGGTCAAGCTTATACGTACGGCTTGCGTGGGCTGAATATAAGCAATATCTTTAGGATCAATCTTACCTTCAACAATTAAATCATCTCCCGTTGGTACAATCTCCAACACAACGTCACCAGGCTTCACAAAGCCCCCTATTGTTTCAAAATTTAGGCGATTGATCACCCCATCAACAGGGGATTTTAATTGTGTCCGCGCCACCCTATCCTCTAGTGCAGGAATTCGGGACTCCACTTCAGCGATCTGCGATATTATGTCTGATAATTCCGTTTGGCTCTTGGTAGTGTAGGTCTGCTTGGCAGAAGTAATTTGATCTTGTACTTCCAAAATTGAAGTTTCATACCTTAATTTAGAGGCTATAGCTCCTTCTATTTTCCCCTCAAAGTCCTGGGCCTGCCTTTGCAAAGTCAGCAGCTCAGTCTCAGGATATTGTTGTAATTTCACTAAAGGTTCAACAATTGATATTTGTTTCTTTACAAATTCTAAAGTGTCTTTGGTTGTTGCGATAGTCACATCAACCTCATTCAACTGCTGTCTTCTTTGAGTCAATTGTTGTTTTAAAACCGAAAGCTGAGCGTTAAGATCCGCCTTTCTGGCAGAAAAAAGTGCTCTTTCTACGGTGACAACTGTTGGGGCCATATCCGACAATTCATTTGAAAAATTTGGTTCCTCTCCCAAAACTTCAGCTGAAAGACGGGTTTCTTGAGTTTTCAAACTTGCCAACCGTTGCAACGCCTGATCATAGGATGTCTTAGCATCAATTGGGTCAATTTCAAAAAGAATTTCTCCCTTCTCGACTTTTTCACTTGCTTCAACAAACCGGGCCTTAATTACTCCACCCTCAGAAGCTTGGACTAATTGGTTTTGGAGTGATGACACAATCTTTCCTTGACCCCTTGTCACATTATCCAATTCGGTCACGCTAGCCCAAAAAAGCAAAATAGCTACGAGAGCAATAACTATAAAAAGCAAAAGTGACCCGAATATTCCTGAAGAACCCGATAACTCTTTGGACAATTTGTTAAAATCTGTTGCTGGCATGATCAGTTTCCTAAGCCTTACTTGGTCCCATCAGTTTTTCAGGAGTATCATCGGCCACCAGTAGACCACGATCTATAACCAGAACACGTGAAGCCAACTTTACAAGCGTGTTACGATGCGTGATAGCTATCAGGGTTTTTTCTTCCATCCACGCGGAAAGGTTATCCAGAACCATCTTTTCTGTAGCAGTATCCATAGAGCTCGTTGGTTCATCAAGAATCAGTAAGGACGGTTGATGCAGAATTGACCTAGCAAGATTTATTGACTGCTTTTGACCGCCTGATAATCCTTCCCCGCGCTCTTTTAATTGAAAATCATACCCTGAAGGATTTTGTCTCACAAAGTCGTCAACCCCCGCGATTCTGGCAACTTCAAGGATATGCTCATCCGTATATTGAACAAAACCCATTTGAATATTTTCCTTTACAGATCCAGAAAACAACCACGTTTCTTGTAGCATGAACCCAACATTTCTTCGTAAATCAGCAGAGTCGATTTGCCTTATATCTACACCATCTACGAGAATGGAACCCACATCTGGTTCATACAATCCAGCAAGTAATCTAGCCACCGTAGACTTTCCAGAACCCATTTTTCCCAAGATAGCAACTTTTTCTCCAGGCTTAATTTTAAAGCTTAAATCTCTAAGGGTTGGTTCAGTTGCCCCAGGGTAGGTAAATGATACATTTTTAAACTCGACTTCTCCTTTGAGATCAGGGCGACTCAAAGGGTTATCAATGTTCCCACCATCTTTCCTCTTTCTCATCAAATCATTAATTGATTTATATGCCGTTCGAGCTGAATTCACTCTGGTTAAGGCATTCGCTAATTGAGACAAGGGTGCTAACGTTCTTCCACATAAAATCACTACAGCTATGAGTGCTCCCATTGTTACAATTCCATCTTGTATAAGGAAAACACCATAGAAAATTATAGCTATTTGAGCAAACTGTTGAACGGAAGCAGCTGAATTGATGGCAAACTGAGAAATCATTCGGCTTCTGAAACCTAAATCAGACTGAGAATTACTTGCTTCCTCAAATTTCTTTCGCATCAAACCAGCCGAACCGGTCGCCTTAATTGTTTCCAATCCATTCAGGGTTTCAACCAAAACACCCTGCTTAGACATACCACTTTTCATACCCTGAACACTCAAATTCGCCAAAAACGGTTGCACTAGAATACCTGTAAACATTACAATTGGAACACAGATCAGTGGAATATATGCTAATGGTCCCCCTATGAGGGAAATAATATAAACAAAAAGAAATATGAATGGGAGATCTACAACTGCTACAAGCGTGGCAGAAGTAAAAAAATCTCTCAAACTTTCAAATTCTCGCACCGTACTCGCCAAAGCCCCAGACTTATCATTTTTTGTAGCCAAGTTCATTGTCATAAGCTGATTAAAAATTAATCGGGACATTCTTGAGTCCGCTCTCTTGCCTGCTCGATCGATAAAATTGGCTCTCAACATTTTAATCATAAAATCAAAGCCAAGCGCAATAAGAACACCAATGGTAAGCGCAATAAGAGACTCGATTGCTTGATTCGGAACTACTCTGTCATAGACGACCATGATAAATAAAGAAGAGGACAATCCTAAAAAGTTTGAAACTGCTGCTGCTAATATTACTTGAGCATAGGTCCATTTACTTTGAGTTAGTGAACTCCAGAACCAATCAACTTTTTTTACTTTATCTGAGTCTCTCTGTTGGCGCCTATTACGGACTAAAAGCAAACCACCATTATAAATTTTTCGGAAATCTTTTTCATTAAATGTAGTGAATTTTCCATCAGCAGTTTCATCATATATAGTATATTCTTTTTTTGGATCTACCTTAGCCAATACTGCCGTTTTCCCACCCTTTAGTTCTACGATTGCAGGACAGTGTCCTTGGGTTAACTTGCGCAGTCTCAATTGTCCTACGTTAGCTGAAAATTCCAAGTTTTCAAGCGCGGACACAGCATCAGAGTAACCAAACTCTCCTTCAGTCACATCAGCCATATCTCTAATTGATGACACACTACGTTCCAAACCATTCATACGGAGGAGTATTTGCAAGCTGTGAAGTAGGGAGGTTTCCTCACTAGCATTATCAGAAGTGTCTAAGGCTTCATCCTTAGGATCCTTTTTTTTCTCTTCCTGTTTACCTGAGACTTTTTCAGTGGTGGCAGGTTTTTTTACTGGTTTGATAGACCCTATTGGTTTCATTTCACTCTTTCTAAAATTCAAATCTGGATTGTATTTAGAACGACTTCCAGCCAATTTCTTTAGTCAGACCATGGGTTAAAGCCCTAATACGATAACTTGCCAATCTTAACTCTGCTTCCGCATTGACTAGCTGGATCTTATTCTCAGATAGCTTAACTTCAGCATTTAGAACCTCTTGTATCTTGCTTCTACCAGATACAAGTTGGTCTTTTGATGTGTCTCTAACTTCCTTGGATAAATTAACTAGTTCCAACGTCACGTCATACGTTTTTTTAACCCCAAGATACGTCTCAATGGCAACATTTAGCTGGGCTTCTAATTCCCTTTCTATAGACTGCCTTTGTTGCTTTACTTCTTTTATTTTTTCTTTCAAGCCCTTTATCTGAGAATCTAGTCTTCCTCCATCATTAAATACGTAATTCACCAATATTCCTACGTTAGCAGATCCCTCTTGAATGGTATCTTTTGCTGGTGCAGTTACACCAGCACTCATGGAAACATTTGCCTTTTTCTGAGCTTTTAATGTTTTGAGTTCAGCCTCGAACGCATCTGTGAGTAAATCCTGGGCTCTCAAGGTTGCTGACTGAATCATCATATTTTTTTTTGCAGACTTACCTTGCATTACACGTCTGACTTGCAAGCCTTCTAAACTGTCAATATCCCCGTTTGGAAATATTTCTTTAAACAAGGCTTTCGCTGCTGCTAGCTCAGCACTTGACCTAGAGTGCGCCACCTCCAATTGAGAATAATCTTGCTGTGCTTTCAAAATCATTGCCTTGTCGGCCAAACCTGACAAAGAAATGTTCTTGATCTGCCCCAAGATTGGTTCGGCCAAAGATAACCCTCTCTCATAAACCTCCATCACCCTTTTTTGTCGGTATAGATTAATCCAAACCTCGTAACTCCTCAAAGCAACTGTCTCAGCCGCTATTTCTGCCTGGACCCTGGACAATTCATATTTCTTCTTTTGGGAAAGAACCGTACTATCTATAGCCCCATAATCAAATAACAACCGAGACACATTTAAGCTACCGACAGCTCCTAATGTATTTGAAGAGTTGTCTCGATTAATCCCCCCAAGTGCTTGAGCACTCACCTGGGTCTTTTTACCCGCTTCCACAGTTTGAATATTCAATTTGGCTGCCTTAACATTAAACATGGCCGACTGAACAGAGGGATGAGATGTAACAGCTGTTTTTACATTATAAAAAACATTTGACTGTTTAAAGGTCTTAAAAGTTGGTTTTGATCGATTAACACTAATAATTTCGTTTTCTATTTCATTAGGCTTAAACTGGTCAAAAAAGTTATCAAAAAAACCATTTTCTGATTCTTTATTAATTAGACCTTTTTTGACATTTCCTGAATTTAATAGATTACTAAAAAAATTTGGGGTATTTTCGGTGTCGGTTTGACAGCCCGTCAAAAAAAGAAAGGTTATAAAAATAATGCTTTTATGCTTTAACACTTTCACCTGCTAAACCTCTAACCTTATACTATACCTTTTTAGTAACCCATGTTTGGCACTAATCCAATAGCCAATTTAAATTTATATAACCTCTTGCGAAACCCAACGAAAACCTATCCTTATTGGTTTGATCGGTAACACGAAATGAACCAATATAAAACTAGTAATTTTCTTAGTCATTGACAGTATTGCCATGATATGAAAGCGCCTTAAGCTCTTTGTTTGACCTCTACTCTTATTTTTTGTCCAAAAAACTTTATCTTATAATGTTTATTAATATAGGCCTTTTTTAGAATTAGAATTTATGAATATAAGTAATTGGCGAAAATAAATTTTTTCGTTAGAACATAATGATTATGTCTCGATAATTTTTTAATGTGCTAGGGTTGAAATGGATGCATGTAACAAAGGGAAATAGGTCCCCGAAACTCACTGTGGTGATTCCAACATTCAACGAAGTTAAAAATATCACCGTTGTAGTTGAAAAAATTGAGGCCATTCTACACCCTTATGAGTTTGATATTCTTTTCGTTGATGACAATAGTGATGACGGCACTATCGAAGTCATAAGAGAACTAGAGACAAAAAAAACAAACGTATTGATGTTGTTAAGGGTAGGTAGACGTGGGTTGGCTGGCGCCTGTATAGAAGGAATACTGACCTCCAAATCAGATCTTATCGCTATTATGGATTGTGACTTACAGCATGACGAGAAAAAGCTCGTAGAAATGATGTCAAAGTTTAAAAAAGACCCAAAACTCGATTTAGTGGTGGGAAGCCGCCATTTCGATGATGGGAAAGCGAAAGAAGGTCTTTCCACTCTTAGAGAGATTGGAAGCAAATTGGCAATTTGGGCAACACAAATTTCACTAGGAATCAAGGTGAAAGATCCGATGAGTGGCTTTTTCATGGTCAAAAGATCTAGTGTAATACCACTTATAGAGAATCTCCAGCCGAATGGATTTAAGATATTGGCTGATTTGATAGCATCGAGTGGGAAAAAATGGAAAATAGAGGAAATCGGTTACGAATTTAAAAAGCGCCAGTCTGGTGAAAGTAAAATGAACCTGGTCGTGGTCTTTGAACTTTTAGCTTTAATACTCTCACATCTTTCTTTTGGTTTATTGTCAATTCGATTCATCCTATTTGGTATCGTTGGCTTTTCAGGAATTTTTGTCCAGTTAATATCAACTTTTTTTCTATTGTCTGTTTTAGGTCTTCCCTTTTTACAAGCCCATATTCTTAGTATTTTTGTTGCAATGACAAGTAACTTCTCTCTGAACAACCTTCTGACGTATCAGGATCGCTCTCTCTTTGGTAGAAATTATTTCAAAGGATTAGTATCTTTTTATATTGTATGCTCAGCGGGAGCCTTGGCAAATGTAGCCGTTGCTGACTTCATTTTTAAAGCTTTAAATATGTGGGTCCTGGCCTCAGTATCGGGAGCTTTTTTGGGAGCAATCTGGAACTTTGTATTCAGTTCTATTTTTACCTGGAAAACGAGGTGATCCCAAGATAAAGTTGCATTGATGGCTTTATCCTCGACAAAATTAGTTATAGCTATTTTTGTTTGCGTTCTGGCAAAAATTTTTCTTGCGATCTATTTACCACTTGTCAATGATGAAGCTTACGCCATAGCTGTATCAAAGGAATTTTCATTATCATTTTTTGACCATCCTCCGATAGGCTTCTGGTCATCTTCACTTTTCACAGAAATTTTAGGCTTTGGAAACGTTTTCACTTTTAGGCTTCCATATCTTCTATTTGGACTAGGGACAACACTTGTCCTTTTCCAACTTGGGAAAGAAATCGGCAATGATGAAGTAGGACTTTGGTCTGCTTTACTGTATAATACAGCACCATTTTTCGTGATATCAGGGGGTTTTTTGGTAGTGCCTGATGGTCCCTTGAACTTAGCCATAGCAACAGCTTCACTTTGTGTCATTCGGTTGCATAAAGAACCGTCATGGAAAGTAAATTTCCTTTTGATTCTTTTAGGGCTTTGCCTTGCCTTTGCCTTTGCTTCAAAATATCAAGCCTTTCTTTTTGGGTTTGGTTGTCTATTGGTCCTATTGATATCACCCAAAAGAGCTATTTTTCTCAAAAATCCTAGCTTTTATCTTTGCTTTTTTATAGCTACATTGGGTCTTCTGCCAACAGTCCTATGGAATGCACAAAACCATTGGATAAGCTTTCAATTTCACGGTTCTCGCCAAGGGGGTGGCATTAATTTAGGCAACTTTGTCCAAATGATCCTTGGCATGATAGTTTACCTTTTACCGCCTGTCGTTTTAATCCCAATGAAATTCCTCACATTTTCTTTGAGCAAGAACAACTCTACTGAAGATAGGCTTAGTCCCATGGAAAAAATTTTAGTGGTCATGGCCTTACCAAATATCCTAATTTTTGCATTTGTTTTTCTCTTCAGCAAAGATACATTTCCTCACTGGATCATGCCAGGTTGGTTATTACTTTTACCAATAGTAGCGAGATCCTTAAGTCTTTACAGGAATCGTTTTCATAGACTTTCCTATGGGGTTAGTATCCTGATAACTTGTCCGATTCTAGCCACTTTAGTTATTCATAGCCAAACTGGGTTATTGACCAATCATTTACAAGAAACACCTAAATGGGATAATACCCTTGAAGTCATAGACTGGAGACCTCTTCAAACACCGATCCAGCAGATTATAAATAATAAAATTATTCAAAACGAAAAACCCAAACTCGCAGCCCTGACATGGATGGAAGCTGGGCAATTATCAACTACTATGCATAACAAGTATGAAACCTTGGTCCTAGACGGAGACCCCCATCACTTTTCCTTTCTCCAAAAATCAGAATCTCCTAGCTTTACTTTTCTTGTCAAAATAAGCTTAGGCATAAAACCTTCTATTGAAGCTACTCTAGAGCGCATACAAAAGTATGACAAGACAGCCACTCATTTAGAAGATATTATTGTGTACAGAGGTTCTAGAGATTACGCTACTGCATCTATATATTTGCTACGCTTATAAAAAAGGGGCCCTCAAGGGCCCCTTTAACTCGTTACTCTTAAATTTTATACTTAGAACTTAAATGCCATCTTAACTTGCGTTCCGGCATCGAAGTCATCATCATCATTCGAGTATGACGCCGAAATCGAAGTTCCCTTCGTACCTGGAACTGAGTAAGTAACACCAGCTTCGATTGTTGCATCGGTTGCGGTTGTCAATGCTGAGTCAGATGAATCCCAGTCTATGTGTAAATTCACAGGTCCCATAGGTCCGGCAATCTTGAACTGGCTGTCCTGATCACTATCAGTCCCCGCAGAGATCGAATAACCAGCCACTGTCGTTGAAACAGATGCGCCCCAGTTATTATTCCCATCAGTTTGTGTAGAATTCACGGACAAGCTCATACCGCCAAGTGGAATATCAACTTGTACACCTGACTCTGAAACTCCTTTAGTTCCATTATGAATAGATGCCATGGCTACTTTCACTGTGGCACCCATTAAAGAAGTAGACACAGACGCACCGCCACTTTTGTGCATACCACCAGCTGTTATGGAAAGTCCACCAACGGATCCTGTGAGACCGATCGATGTCAAGTTCTTGTTTGTGGTCGTTGACATATCTGCCTTACCAGAAGCCGCTACTGTCCATCCACCAAAATTTGGAAGAGACAAATACCAGTCTGAACTATCTTCATCCGAACCGATACCAGTCATATGATCAATGTCTGCATAAAGGTCAGAAGCATCAGCACCACCATTAGCACCACCTCGTGCGTCAGTGGCTCCAACAGACACATTAAACAATGGAGTTGTAGCAGTAACGGTCGCACCCGCGATCGCATTACCTTCCATGCCATAGCTTATGGTTGCTGAATAAGCACCAGGGCTAGACATCGTCACATCAAGATCAACATCAGACGATACGACACCGTCAGTACTGTTGCCTCCTAATGACAAAGGAACGTTATATTTTATATTTGCATCACCATGGAACTCAATAGTAGCTGCAGAGTGGGTGTGATGCGAAGTACCGCCAGCAACGACGGCATCTATGCTATCAGCAAATGCTGCACCGCTTAATGCAACAAGGGCCGTTGTAGTCAAGAGAGCTTTTTTCATTTTCTTGCCTCAGTAGTTTCATTTCAAAATACCTCAACCGCATACGTTACGGTCGGATGTCACGGTTATCCAATTTCACTGGCTTTCGGTCAAGTGTCTTGAGCATAAAAATTACTTGTTTTTTTTTTTGGTGCAAAGATGCCACAGTGAAACGCGCTTTTCAGGAGCTTGAGGATGGTTTTTCTCAAAAAAAGACAGTCTACACACATGCCTTTTCAATTTAAACTAGAATTTCAGTAATTCAAAATCTAAACTTTTCTTTGGATGCCTTTAAAAATAATCAGCTGATAATGTTAATTGCTAATGCAAATACAAAAAAAACCTCCTAAAAGAACTGTAAATTATTGACTTAATGGGAATTCTTATACCATGGAAAGGACATGATTAAAAATGGATCGGTATAACTCCAGAGAGATTGAACCAAAGTGGCAAAAAAGGTGGGAAGAATCAGAGATATTTAAAACAGATGTCGACCTATCCAAGCCCAAATATTACGTCCTCGAGATGTTTCCATATCCTTCTGGTAGAATACATATGGGGCATGTAAGAAATTACACTATGGGAGACGTTGTTGCACGATACAAGTCTGCACAAGGGTTTAATGTACTTCACCCTATGGGTTGGGATGCCTTTGGGATGCCTGCAGAAAATGCCGCTATGGAAAATAAAGTCCACCCAGGGGATTGGACCTACCAAAACATCCACGACATGCGTGAACAATTAAAACCGCTTGGTCTATCCATTGACTGGGGAAGAGAATTTGCCACTTGTGACCCCGAATATTATGGCCATCAACAATCCATGTTTATAGATATGCTAGAGGCCGGTCTGGTTTATAGAAAAAACGCCACAGTCAATTGGGATCCCATTGATCTTACTGTTTTGGCCAATGAACAGGTTGAAAATGGTTTAGGATGGAGATCAGGCGCCGTGGTCGAAAGAAAAGAACTAACACAATGGTTTTTTAAAATTTCCAGATATTCAGAGGACTTACTAGTTTCAATTGATAAACTAAACAATTGGCCTGACAAGGTTCGACTCATGCAAAAAAATTGGATCGGAAAATCAAAAGGGCTAGAAATTGATTTTGAACTCCAAAATGCACCTTCTAAATATACAAAACTTAAAGTCTATACTACCCGGCCGGATACCATATTTGGTATGAGTTTCGCAGGCATATCTGCAGATCATCCCCTGGCCTCAGAGTTAGCAAAAGAAGATAAGGAACTCGCTGAATTCATAAATATTTGTCGCAAAACAGCCACAACTGAGGAGGCTCTAGAAACAACTGAAAAAATTGGTTATGCGACTCCCATAAGGGTGGTTAACCCACTCGATAAAACAAAAACTTACCCTCTCTACGTAGCTAATTTTATACTCATGGGATATGGAACTGGAGCTATTTTTGGTTGTCCAGCCCATGACCAAAGGGATTTAGACTTTGCACAGAAATATAATCTCAAAATTATTCCAGTGGTATGCCCTCCAGATATAAATGAAAACTCATTTAAAGTGGAAAAAGATGCTTACACTGGACCTGGTCATATCATTAACTCTGAATTTTTAAATGGTTTGTCAGTCAACGAGGCAAAAGTTTTGATTTCCAAGACACTTCAGGAGAAAGGCCTTGGGCTAGAAAAAACTAACTACAGACTTAGGGATTGGGGGATTTCTAGACAAAGATACTGGGGATGTCCGATCCCAGTCATTCATTGCCCTAAATGTGGAACAATTCCTGAGAAAAAGAAAAATTTGCCAATCGTACTTCCGCACGATGTTAATTTTGATCAACCAGGAAATCCTTTAAATAGGCACAAAGATTGGCTGAACATCACCTGTTCTGAATGTGGAGGTAAGGCAAAAAGAGAAACTGATACTATGGACACCTTTGTTGATAGTTCTTGGTATTTTGCTAGGTTCACCTCTCCTAAGGCCAACACTCCTACACTAAAAAACGAGATAGATTATTGGATGAATGTGGATCAATATATTGGGGGGGTAGAGCACGCTATTCTTCATTTGCTTTATTCGAGGTTCTTTGCCCGAGCTATGCAAGAAACTGGACACATGCCTAAAAAAGCTATTGAACCTTTTGATGCTCTTTTTACCCAAGGAATGGTTTGTCACGAGACCTATCGGGATCAGGGTGGGAATTGGTTACTCCCTAATGAAGTTAAAGAAGAAAAGAAATCCAAGACAAAAAGATACTTTGTCAATTTAAAAAATAATTCTCCAGTAGAGGTTGGACCATCAATAAAAATGTCTAAATCAAAGAAAAATGTTGTTGACCCAACGGACATTATTGAACAGTTTGGAGCTGATACGGCTCGCTGGTTTATGATGTCAGACAGTCCTCCCGAAAGGGATGTTGAGTGGACAACAGCAGGCGTTGAAGCAGCATGGCGACATTTGCAGAAAGTTTGGCGCATATCCTTCAAGATTTATTCTGAAGGCCTTACGGAAAATAATAAAAAGGAAGAAAAAATAGCTCTAAATGGAGAAATTAACCATGACAAACTATTAAGAGACACTCACAAATCCATAGATAATGTCACCAAATGCCTTGAAAATTTTTCTTTCAATAAAGCTATCGCCCATCTTTACGAATTAACGAATGCAATTTCGAATTCGAAAGCCAAAATTTTAACCAGGCAATATTCTATCAAAATCCTAGCCCAATTAATGCAACCAGTTACACCACACCTTTCTCAAGAGATTTGGTCTTTATATGGTTCACCCTCATTCATATCATCAGAACCTTGGCCTCAACCCATTACCAACTTAATAGAAGATGAAGACCTAACCTATCCCGTTCAGGTAAATGGAAAAAAGAGGGCTGAAATAGTTGTCCCCGTAGATCTAGATGCAGAAGCAATAGAAACCAAAGTTTTATTACTGCCACAAATCAAGAATTTTCTAAATGGTTCAAAACCAAAAAAAATAATCATCGTACGAGGTAGGATTGTTAATGTGGTCATTTAATAAAGTCTTCAGTGCTTGGATTGTAATTATAGCTCTTCTATCAAACTGCGGCTTTAAACCACTTTCAATAGTGGAAAACAATGAGAGTTCCATTTTAGGTGCAGGAAAATTTTCGTTTTTCTCCCCGAAGGATGAGATCAGCTTCCAGATCAAAGAAGAATTGTTAAAAAATCTTGGGTTTCCCAAGAGACCAACTTACAAAATTTCAATTGAAGGAAGTATGACCAACTTAGAGGGATTAATAACCGCAGAAAACGAAATTACTAGATACAATTTGATCCTTGAGACAAATTTCAAACTTCTCTCTTTACCAGAAAATGAGATAATCTATGCCAAAAATGTTATATCCCAAACAGCTTATTCAGCATCAAAAAATGTAACTGGATTTGCTACGAAGACAGCTGAGAATAGTGCCAAAGAGAGGTTAGCTCAAGACATTGCAAAGAAAATTACTATGGAATTACTGCTACTAAGTGAGGAACTATAAGATTGAAATTGTATGAATCAAAAATAATCCCATTTTTAGCCAATCTACCCGAATCAAAAAGAGTTTTTCTTCTTCATGGCACAGTTGAGTCAAAGGTTTTATACTATAGAAAACTTCTCGAAAAAATCCTGTTGGGGGATCAAGCAAGGAACGAAATGCGCTTGATCACATTAGACCGTTCTCTGCTCAAAAAGGAAAAGGATTTGCTTTTAAATGAAATGAAGACCCGATCATTTTTTGGCGACAGAAAAGGTATCCTCATAGAGGGTATAACTGATAAAGAAGGTTCAACCATTTTGGAGATACTGGAACAACTCGAAGATGAAGATCCATTTCTGATTATGACCTCAGGTTTTTTGAGTCAAAATTCAAAATTAAGGAGGTCTGTAGAGAGCAACATTCTTTCTTGTTCTATCGGATTTTATGAAAAAGAAATGCCCTTGGCAGAAATTCAAGGACTATTTCAAAAATGGAAGGTGACAGTTTCGGATAATCAGATATATAACATCCTAGGGGATTATGCGAGAAATTATGACTTTTTGGAATTTAGGCAGGAATTACGAAAAATTGCTCTTTTTAAGAGTTTTGATGAAACACCTCTAACATTAAAAGAGGTAGAGGACATATTTTCTTCCGAGTCAAATCCCAATGAAAAAAAACTTGTAAATCTCCTAATTAAAAGAAACATAGGATCCTTGATAGACTACTTTAAGGATCACCCTGCAAACATTAAGAATCCCATCGGGGTAATTACCAGAGCCGCAAACCACTTCAAAATCCTTCACAAGGTACGATGTAACGAACATGATACTATGGGAATTCTGAAAAAAGTTTGGCCCCCGATAGTAGGAAAACATAAGGATCAGTTGATTGAAAACTCCAAAACTTGGAGCATAAGTAACTTAGAAAAAGCTCTTCACATTTTGACTGAAATAGAGCTCACTATAAAAGAAAATTCAAAAATTTCTTCTAAAGCATTACTTATTCATGGTTTCTTGAAAGTTTGTCTGTTGAAATAGTTGATACTAGAGAATGATATGATAAATACCGTCGGAATTCATAGTACTTAATAAAAATTTGGAGATGTCTATCCATGACCAATACAAGTCCAATCATAGCTGAAAAACTTCTAAGCTTAACAAAAAAAATGAGGTCAGAACATGCAGATGTCCTGATAACTAAAGGAAACACCCGTGCAGTTGAGGTTAGGGAGGGAGAGCTTGAACAGGTAGAAGGTTCGGATGAACTAAGTATCTCCCTGAGAGTAATCAATAACCAAAAGTCCGCCATCGTTTCTTGTTCTAATGATAGCATCGAAAGCTTAGAGAGCTTGGCGAAGCGAGCTCATGAAATCGCCAACCATTCTATCCCGAATCCATTCATTGGATTAGCCGGTACTAATGAACTAGCTCAAACATCGACAATAAATTCTATTGATCTTTCCGAGCCAAAAGAATTAATTCTTAAAGATTCAAACAAACTAAAGGCGATAGCACTAAAAGCAGAACAAGCAGCAATTAGTTCGGAAGGTATTTCGAAAACTGATGGAAGTTCTGCCTCAGTCTCGCAAAGTGACTTTTTCCTAGCTACTTCAAGTGGTTTTTCGAATGGTTATGCCAAATCTTTGTACTCCCTAGTTGCATCTGCAATTTCTTGCGAAAAGTCAAAAATGGAAAGAGATTATGCATTTGAACAAAGAGTATATTTCGAAGATCTACCTAGACCAGAAACCGTAGGGATACTAGCAGCTAAACGCGCAAAAATGATGCAAGGAGCAAAGAAACCCGTGACTGGGAATTATCCTGTTATATTTAATGAAAGAGTTTCTAGCTCATTAGTGGGCCATATCTTAGCGGCTATCAACGGAGAATCTATTACGAGAGGATCCAGTTGGCTTATAGACTGTTTGAACAAAAGAATACTGCCTGAAAATATTGACCTAATCGAAAAACCACATCTTCCAAGAATGCTCGGGTCGAGGCCTTTTGACGCTGAGGGTATAAAAACGGAAAAAAACTTTTTCATCAAGAATGGCACCCTTAAAAGTTGGGTTTTGGATTTGAAAACTAGCCGGCAATTAGGCCTAAAATCCACTGGAAATGCTATCAGATCCGCTTCTAGCCCTCCATCTCCTGGAACGGGAAATGTAGAGTTAGCTGGAGGTGAAAAAAGTCTTGATGAACTTCTTGGACAAGCTGGTGAAGGATTTATGGTATGTTCTCTGATTGGGTCCTCAATTAATCCAAACAGCGGTGATTATTCTCGCGGTGCGACAGGTTTTTGGTTCAAAAATGGGGAGATCATCTATCCAGTTAATGAGTGTACCATTGCAGGGAATCTAAAGGAAATGATGAAGAGTGTTATACTGGCAAACGATAGTAAACCTTATTTATCTAAAAGAGTTCCTAGCATTTTGGTAGACAATATGACCATAGCAGGAAATTAAAAACCGAAGAGTTCAAGGTGAGATGTTTCCAGTGATGCTAAAAGCACCCAAATTTTGGTTTAAAGAGAAAGATGCGATTAATATACCTTCTTTGATTTTGGCCCCCATTAGTAAGTGTTGGGAAATCGTCATAAAAAGACGCTTACTCAAGGGAGATTGGGAGATAATGCCCGTACCAATTATTTGCGTTGGAAATCTTCTTATAGGTGGCGCAGGAAAAACACCAGTAACTCAAGCTATTCAGACTTTGTTGAGCGGAATGGGCTTTAAAGCTCATGTGGTGAGTCGAGGATATGGTGGTAAACTAAAGGGGCCAGCATATGTTTCAGAAATCAGTAGTTTTTCAGACGTAGGAGACGAACCAATTTTGCTATCAAAAACTGGGCCAGTTTTGATAGCAAAAGATAGGAAAATGGGAATATATAAAGCATTCGAAAATGGTGCGAATGTCATCCTACTTGATGATGGCTTCCAGAATTCTAGTACAGCTAAGGATTTATCGTTGGTTGTCGTGGATTCAAGAATTCTATTTGGAAATCAGCGTATAATTCCATCTGGGCCATTAAGAGAACCCATACACTCTGGACTAAATCGAGCAGATGCTATTGTTCTGATAGACCAAATGGGAAGTAATGAGTCAAAGCTACCTAATTTTAACTTCCCTTCAAACATTCCTATTATTAAAGCTAAAATTAAATCTAATCAGGACATCAGGACTTGGAGCAATGGTAAATTCATTGCTTTTTCTGGTATCGCTCACCCCAAAAAATTCCTCAATAGTCTTAATTTTTTAGGATTTGAAATAGTAAAGTCCTATAACTTCTCAGATCATTATAACTATAAAAAAAAGGACATAGAGAAACTACAGAACGTGGCACGATCCCTCAGAGCCAAGCTTGTAACTACCGAAAAAGATTTCGTTAGGATACCTATTTCATTACAAGAAAACATACACTTTCTCCCCATTCACGTCGAATTTGAGAAACCAGAGATGCTCAAAAATATGCTACGCAATACCTTATCCCGATAGCAGGGTCTTAGAGATATCAATCAAGATTTTTATCAATAATTTCCTTTAATTCTTTGTAAGGTAAATTTCGTACTAACTTCCCATTTATTATGAAACTTGGAGTACTTGATATACTATCGTTTGTAGCGTGGTGTTGAAATGCTCCCACTAACTTTTCAGCTAACTCTTCGTCCTGCATACATACAAGTGAGTCTTCATCGGTCCAACCTGCCTGCCTGCCAATGGACAAAAGTCCTGTTTTAATTTCATCTAAGCTACCTCTAGCCCAAGCTTCCTGTTTGCTGAAAATCAGATCAATCATAGGAAAATACTTTTCTTCCCCCTTACACCGAGCAAGTAGAGCCGCCCAAAGTCCCGGTCCATCAAAATAAACCTCCCTATATTCTAGTTGCACTAGTCCTTTATCAAGGTAATCCGCCTTTATTTTTGGTAGCACTTCCAAATGAAACGTAGCACAATGAGGACACGTAAAAGATGCATATTCCACTATCTTTACTGGTGCATCAGGACTCCCCATAATCATTGGAGATACTTGGTTAGTTTCTTGGTTTTCAGCTAAGCTTGAGCCATTAAAGAGAAGAATCAGCAGAAAACTGATAATAATACCCCTAAAAAAATTTCCTTCTGTCATTCGCTTTAACCCCCACTACACACTTTCATATTTACCAAGTCAATCTCTTTACAGAATATTCCTATACTTCTTTATTCCATTTTTTTCTTCGATAGAACCAATTTCTTTGTAACGATTGAAGCAATTCTCTTAACTCTGGATCTGAGGCATTAATATCAAACTTCTCCTGTTTGTTGGAACCAACTTTTTCAATCACTTCTTCTCTTACTTCTTTTTTCATTTTGTTATTTTTTTTTCCATTATCTAAAAGTTCTAATTCGTGGCTGATGTCAAATCTTATTCTCTTAACAACTAACAGTCCATAAAATTGGTTGATTCGATCGCGAACGTTCTCGATCCGTAATTGCATTTCTGGGCATAGTGCGGAATTTATCTTAACAGTTAGGATTGCGCTTCCACTTCTGCTCGCAAATTTCATTCTAACTGGAACTGCCATTCTAGAAATATCTTCTCCAACTATTTCGTGCCACTTGGTGAAAAGAGTGTGGTAAATGAAACTTCTCTGCCGTAAGCTATCGCTAATTATTTCTTTTAAAAATCTTGAGGCCTTTTCCAATTTTTGCTCCTAGACTAAAGAAATATCTTCTGAAAATGAAAGTCTGTTTTGAAGTCCAAACTAAACCATAATCCCGACCTGGTAAACCAACTAGATATCAGCAAGAAAATGATAGAGTGGTATGACCAATATGCTCGAGACTTGCCTTGGCGAATTTCTCCTGTTTTTTCTAAGAAGGGGATAAAGCCAGACCCTTATAGAGTCTGGATTTCAGAAATAATGCTTCAGCAGACAAGTGTCAAAGTAGCAACACCCTTCTTTTTAAAATTTATCGAAAAGTGGCCAAACATCCTCAGTCTGCATCAAACCTCCGAAACTGAAGTTTTGGCTCTTTGGTCTGGACTTGGTTACTACAGAAGAGCTCGCAATTTGAAAGCCTGTGCTGAGATTTTATTACGTGAATATGAAGGAGGTTTTCCTATTGAAGAGAAAAAACTCCTAAAATTACCTGGGATAGGAAAGTATACTTCAGCAGCCATTCTAACTATCGCTTTTGGAATTCCCGCTATTGTCGTCGACGGAAATGTTGAAAGGATTATAGCAAGATTATTTGGCCTTGATGGTACAATTTCAAAATTAAAGCCTGAGATAAGGACATATATGATGAATGTGAGTCCGAGTGCAAGGCCAGGGGATTTTGCTCAGGCAATGATGGATTTAGGTGCAACTATCTGCAAACCATTAAACCCCGAATGTATGATTTGTCCCATCCGAGATTCTTGCAAATCCTACAAAGATGGAACAACAAATATCATTCCAAGAAAAACAAAAAAACCAATCAAGACTTTCAGAAAAGGTTACATTTATCTTGCCGTTACGAAATCCAATGAAATTGCTATGATTGTAAGACCCAAGTCTGGTTTGCTAGGGGGTATGATGTGCCTGCCTTCAAGTGAATGGACAGAAAAAAAATATCCAAAGAATTCACCCCCCTTTCCAGGGGAATGGGTGGCGTTAGACCAGACTATAAGGCATTCTTTTACCCATTTCGATTTAGAATTAAGGATGATGGTATCCTCAATTTTCAGCGTACCAAACTCTTACATTTTGAAACCTTTCAATTTTTCATTAACAGAAAAAGTGCCCTCTGTAATGAAAAAGGCCCTTGTGTTAGGCCTTAAATATTTCCATTTTTAATGGAAATCAGGAATATTTTCCTAAATCTCTGACCTTATCTTTTGTCTCAACAGATCTATTGGTGCAGTTGTTCCATCAATTTTGAAATGCCAATAAGCCCATCCATTGCATGAAGGTAAACCTTCTAAAATCGCCCCAACCTGATGAATAGAACCCTTGGCATCATGCGCAATTAGTGTCCCGTCAGCCCTTATTTTTGCGATATACCGACCATTGTAAGAGTGTAAATCCTGCCCAGGACTTAATATTCCTCTTTCAACCAGAGATCCAAACGGAACGCGCGGCAAGTTTCTCTTTCCTTGTGACACTTCGAGTGAGCTTTTATCATAGGTCATAGTATCTCTGATCCGTTTTTCTGCTACTCGGACATACTCCAAATTTTGCTCAATACCTAAAAACCTCCTACCCAATTTTTTTGCTACAGAACCAGTCGTACCCGTTCCAAAGAACGGATCCAAAATCAAATCCCCCTGGCTCGAAGATGCTATCAAAATGCGGTGCAGTAGAGCTTCTGGCTTTTGGGTCGGATGGGCTTTCTTTCCCTTTCTATCTTTGATTCTCTCTTTTCCATTGCATATCGGGAGAACCCAATCTGACCTCATTTGTAGGCCCTCATTCAATTCTTTAAGGGCTTCATAATTGAATGTGTACTTAGAACTGTCCGATTTCGAAGCCCATATGAGAGTTTCATGAGCATTTGTGAACCTTTTCCCATGAAAGTTTGGCATAGGATTTGATTTTCTCCAAACGACATCATTCAATATCCAAAAACCCAAGTTTTGGATTATCGCTCCCAGCCGGAAAATGTTGTGATAAGATCCAATTACCCACATTGCCCCATTAGGCTTTAGGACTCTTCTTGATTCTGCTAACCATTGCTGACAAAAAGAGTCATAATGCTCAAAGCATAGAAACTTATCCCAATCCTCATCTACTGCTTGAACTTTTGAATTATCAGGTCGATGCAAGTCTCCCCCTAGTTGCAAGTTATATGGTGGGTCAGCGAACACAAGATCCACAGACTCACTCGGTAATTCTTTCATTACCTCAATAGTATCCCCGCAAAAGACCTTATTTATTTCGAGTGTTTTTTGATTCTTAACCTTAACTTCCACCACTGTATCAATCCATTATTCTCTCTCTAAAGTTTCTTGAACATGATTCAAAACAAGAATCCTGTCAAATACTTTTTGGAATCAATGGTTTATTTAGTTTTCTTCATACAATATATTGTGTATTGGTTTGAATGAACGCCTATGACTAGGCGTTAGTCCAAGTGTCTTTAAAGCTAAAAAGTGCGCCTTAACACCATATCCAGAATTCTTATCCCAATAATATCCAGGGTATTTTTTGTTCAATAGAGCCATGTGATTGTCCCGCACAACCTTGGCAACTATTGAGGCAGCAGATATAACTGGAACAAATTGGTCTCCCTTCACTATTGGCATAGCACGATCCTGTAATTTTTTGGGAACAACACAACCATCTACCATAATGATCTGAGGCTGCACAGGTAGCGAAAATACGGCTCTTTGCATAGAAAGTAATGTGGCTTGGAGAATATTAAGTTCTTCTATCTCCTTTACTGAAGCAAATCCTACCCCCAGCAAAGCTCTTGTCTTCAAGTAACCAAAAGTTTCTTCACGTTTTTTACTGGTAAGTTTTTTAGAGTCTTTCAGGCTTGCCAATTTTATATCAGCATTGAGTATAACAGCCGCGGAGACTACAGGGCCAGCCCATGAACCCCTCCCAGCCTCATCAATACCAGCCACTAAAATGTCATCATTAATATCTACATCAATCAATTTGAGTCTCCATGACTACTACGTATTTAATACCTTGTTGGAGTATCAGCATTTTACTCTGACACCCAGGACTATTGAACTCTTAGATTCAGTTTCATTAAATTTTCTTGTCTTATCTAACTGGTTTTTCCACACATTTTCTAAAAATGAGATATGGAATTTTTGGCGGTCCCGACAGGATTCGAACCTGTAACCTGCCCCTTAGGAGGGGGCTGCTCTATCCAGTTGAGCCACGGGACCACAACATGACTATTTAGTCCTAATTCAATTGAACCACAACAATAAGAGTAAAATAGACATCGAACCCAAGATTAAACCTAATAAAATTCCTCCTACTAAAGCTGGTAATCTCCTCTTGTAAGGTATAGGTGGTTCAAAATCTAATGCATTGCGGAGAGACTTTTCAATCAAGTAAGGAGCATGTGGACCAAATTTTGAAATGGCCTTCACGCTCTGGCCTAAATCTCTAATGACTGCCTTTGGTCCAAGATTTTCTTTTATGTATGAACCCACTTCTGGACGAGCTACTTCCCACATATTCATATTAGGATCCAAACTACGCGCTACACCCTCCACTACAACCATTGTCCTTTGAAGTAAAAGTAACTCCGTTCTTACTTGCATTCCAAACCGCTCTGTAACCTCAAAAAGATGTGCTAAGAGTTTAGCCATGGAGATCTGGTTTGCTTCCATACCAAAGATTGGTTCCCCAACTGACCTCAGGGCCTGGGCAAACTCATCGACATCTTGTTCGTAACCCACATAACCGGCTTCAAAATGAACCTCCGCAACTCTTCTGTAATTCTTGCTTATAAAACCATTTAAAATCTCAGCATAAACCCGCCGCGTATAAGGATCTATACGCCCCATAATACCAAAATCCATTACAATCAAATCACCCGATTCTCCACATCTCAAATTACCTTGGTGCATATCTGCATGAAAAAACCCATCCCGCAGTGCCTGGCGTAAGAAAGATTGAATTATTAATCTAGCTAATTCTGTTAAATCAATGTCTTTATTCTTTAGAGCCTGGACATCCCCCACCGGTATGCCTTCAACCCACTCCGTAGTCAGTACTCTCTTACTACAAAGATTCCATACCACTTGTGGCACTTTAAATTCTTTATCATTCTCAGTATTTGAGAAGAACTCTGCTGCTGCTGCGCTCTCCATTCTTAAGTCTATTTCCGCTCTAACAACTCCTTCAAAATATTTTATTACTTCCACGGGTTTCAATCTTCTGGAAGAGGGAGATAAAATTTCAATGAATCGGGCTATAAAATAAAATGCATCAATATCCCTGAGAAAGGCTTTTTCAATTCCTGGTCTAAGTACTTTCACAGCTACTACTTGTCCTGTTGAAGCAACCTTTGCCTTATGCACTTGAGCTAATGAAGCAGCTGCAACGGGCAAGTCAAAGTCAGCAAAAACATCCTCTATTTTTATTCCAAGATCCGACTCAATTGCCATGATTGCCTTCTTTTGATCAAAAGGCGGAAGTGCATCTTGAAGAATACTAAGTTCTTTGGCTAATTTTTTTCCCACAACATCGGGTCTTGTTGACAACAATTGACCAAATTTTATATACGCTGGCCCCAATGCAATCAATGCCCTAAGAACTGGGGAATAACGTTTATCTCCCTTCAAACCAAAAATCTTAAAGGGCCAAGTCAGAATTCGAGCAGAAACCCTGATAAGGGTTGGGGCCTCCAAGGAGTGTAAGGCAAGTGCCATGGCACCAGATCTTTCAAAGGTAGCACCAGTACGAATAAGTCTCAATATATTGTGAGGTCCTCTCATACTATATTTTCCATGCAGAATGCAACGCAGCAACACCAAAAGATAGGTTTCTAAATCTAGCTTGCCTGAAACCTGCTCTCTTGATCATCTCCAAAAAATCTTCCTGATCAGGAAACCTTCTAATGCTTTCAACCAAGTACTGGTAACTTTTCCGATCATTAGTTACCATTTGACCCAAAAAAGGTATTACATTGAATGAGTATTTATCATATAGCCAAGATAGCATCTCATTATCAACCTTAGAGAATTCTAAAACCATCAAACGGCCACCAGGTCGAAGAATTCGATACGCTTCCAAAAGAGATTCCTGAATATTAGTAACATTTCTTATTCCAAAGGAAATTGTATATCTATCAAACGAATTCTCTGGGAAAGGCAGAAACATAGCATCTCCGCAAACCCATCGAAGGGATAAATTCTTGGATAAAATATGATTCTTCTTTTTTCCTTCGAAAAGCATCGCCTCCGTAAGATCTACTACAGTTGCGTTTGCAGATCCTTTTGCCCTTTTTATGAACTCAATCGCAATGTCACCAGTTCCACCAGCTACGTCTATCAGGCTCTGGCCTGGCCTTGGTGCCAACCAGTCTAACATCCATTCTTTCCATACACGATGAATTCCTCCGCTCATTAGGTCATTCATGAGATCATACTTTGAAGCTACACTAGTGAAAACATTTCTAACCAATAAGGATTTATCAAAATCTTTGACTCGGGAAAAACCAAAATCTGTATATTTATCTTTCAAAATAGTCCTTTCATGGGATCGGTATCAATCCCCGTTACTTTTCTTAGGTGAGGTTATTAAGTCAATTTAAATTTAAAAATCCATACTTCTTAGAATGTTTATCTCACTCTTACCATACTGTCTTCGCTCAATAATTCTGAGATCACAGTTCAATTTCTTGCTAACTTCTTTCTCCAAAATAAAAATTGCATTTCTTTTGACCCAACCTTGCTTTAACAAAACAGATATTGCCTGTTCACAAAGATCTTTCCCATATGGTGGATCCAAAAAAACTATATCACTCTCAAAATTATTATTAATACTGAGCCCTAAGATATCAGCTCGTGTAAACAGAACATGCTTTTCTGTGCCAAGTTTATTAATGTTCTCCAAAGTGATTCTTTTTGCTTCAGGAGAATTATCAATGAAATGGCAAAAGTTGGCTCCTCTGGATAATGCTTCCAAACCTAAAGCCCCTGTCCCACAAAAAAGATCCAGAACCCTGGCACCCAATAAAGGATTATCATTATTTAGATTTTCAACAATATTGAAAATGTTTTCTTTAATACGATCTGTTGTGGGACGAATAGTTATCGAGTTCTTTAGATTAAAAGAGCTATTCAACTTCCTTCTTTTCCACTTTCCTCCTATAATTCTCACAAACTAACCCCTTAACAAGCTTTTCAAGTTAAAGCCTTCTGATCTAATATCCTTTGGATTGGGTGTTTGATGATTGTCTATTAATTTCTTTCCAACCATGTAACTAATCGGATCATTTATTGCATCGACAGAATTAAGATTTCCATCTTTGTAGTACCAGTAGGAAATTTTTTCTCCATTTATTCTCTCAACGACATCGGTATAACCAAAATTAATACCAGCAATTTGTAACTTGGTGTCGAATTGATCTGACCAAAACCAAGGTAAAGCTTTATAATTAGTTTCTTTTCCGAGTATGCCTTCGGCTGCTACTTCTGATTGCTCGATTGCATTACCCACAGATTCCAACCTAATGCGCTGGCCTTGATAAGGAAAACTAGTACAATCACCAGCGGCAAAAATATCTGGGTCACTTGTACGACAGCTTCTATCCACCAATATTCCGTTTTGCACCATTACCCCTGCAGTTTCGGCAAGTGCCATGTTGGGTTTAATTCCTATTCCCGCAATAACGAAATCAGCATGTATTCTTTCGCCCCAGTTAGTCAAAACTCCTTTCACATTTCCACTTTCTGAAATGAACTTTTCAACTAAAGTGTTTTCTTTGAGCTTGATTCCATTTTTTTTATGTAAATCTCTAAAAAAGTCAGCCACTTTAGTTGAAGCAACGCGTTTTAAAATTCGTCTTTCAGACTCAATTAAAGCAACTTCAAGACCAAGAATCCTCGCTACCGCGGCGATTTCTAAACCAATATAGCCCCCTCCAATAATTAAGAGCCGTTGTTTTTTGAAAAACCTTTTTGATACTAAGTCTAAATCCCTGATACTACGAACATAATAAATTCCCTTTATTTCTTTCACCATATGATCTGGCAATTTTCTTGGACTAGAACCTGTCCCAAGGAAGATTTTGTCATAGGACAAATCGGAACCATCTTCCATCTCTATCTTCTTCTTATCTCTATCAATGTTAATGACTTTTGTCCCAAGTAGGCAATCAATATTAAATTGATGATAATAGCTTTCTGGCCTAAAAAATAACTGCTCTTTAGCCATTTTTCCAAGAAGGTATTTTTTTGATAAAGGTGGTCTTTGGTATGGCAAGACATCTTCGTCACTAATTAAAGTGATCTTCTCTTTATATCCGATAGACCTAAGCCTCTGAATAAATGAAAAGCTTGCTTGTCCTCCACCTATTGCAATTATCCTAGACATTTAATAAATATTCTCACAAATCCGTTAAACTTTTGCGACATTATATCTAAGTTGAGCAGGATACAAAAAAAAACCCTCATAGGCCAGTGCAATGACGATCAAAATTGGTGAAAAATTTCCCAAAGCCACCTTAACCTTTTACGAGTTGGGATCCATAAAGACCATTGATACGCAAGATATGTGCATTAATAAGCGAATCGTCCTTTTTGGTATGCCAGGGGCATTTACTCCCACTTGTTCTCAATATCATATTCCAAGTATCATTAACCAAATAAAAAACTACAAAGAAAAAGGAATAGATGATGTCATATGCATTGTGGTAAACGATGTTTACGTGGCAAGCGTTTGGTCAAAACATACAGGCGCAACCAAAGCTGGTTTAAAAATAGTTAGCGATCCATGTGGAAATTTGATTAAAGAAATAGGTATGTCCTTCAGTTCTGAAAAAATTGGTTTTTTAAACAGGTCTCTTAGATTTTGCTTAATAATAAATAATGGAATTGTGAAAAAGATTTTCAAAGAAACGGAAACTGGAAAATGTAACATTACGTGTGGGTCAACTATATTATCCCAAATTTAACGAAATGATATCTGGATCTCTTACTTAGAAAATTTAGCCAAAAAATCCATTTGTTTAGCCATATTTACATCCGAATCGCTAAGTCCCCCACAGTCATGCGTCGTCAAAACCACTTGCACTGTCTTATATACGTTAAACCACTCCGGATGATGACAGATTTTTTCAGAATATAGTGCTACTTTGGTCATCCAAGCAAAGGCTTCAATGAAATTTTCAAATTCAAATTTCTTAGCAATAGCATCTCTCTCCTTTAGATAATTCCAGTTACTTTCACCAAGTTTTTTGAGTTCATTTTCTTTATCCTTATTTGCCAGTTTTATTGCCATTTGTCATTCCTCCATTTCCTTAAACGGACTTCCTTTGACCATAAAGACCTGGTCTCTTGCAATAGCTTTTTTTTCCTTTTCTAAATAATTTTCTACTGCCTCGGCGAAAGTTTCATCTAAAAACCAGTGGAGAGAGTACACAACATTTGGGAGATAACCTCGACTTAATTTGTGCTCTCCTTGAGCTCCAGCTTCAATCTTTTTTAACCCATTTTCAAGGGCGTATTCAATAGCTTGATAATAGCAAATTTCATAGTGCAAGCAGGAGTAATACTTTGAAGCACCCCAATACCTCCCGAACAAGCTTTCTTTACCTATGAAGTTCAACGCTCCAGCAATTGGATTTTCATCTTCCATAGCGAGGACAAGCAAAACTTTATCTGCCATTTTTTTATGTATGATGTCAAAAAATTCTCTGGTTAAATAAGGATATCCCCACTTTCTCCTGCCAGTATCTTGATAAAAAACCCAAAAGCTATCCCAATATTCTTGCTTAATGTCTGAACCAGTAAGTCTTAATATCTCCCCTTTGTTATTCCAAAATGAACTGGCTAGAGACCTCTCTTTTCTAATAGCTTTTCTCTTTCTACTAGCAAGAGTTCCTAAAAAGTCATCAAAGTTTTTGTATCCTTTGTTTTCCCAATGAAATTGAGTCGTTTCTCTTAAGAAAAAATTCCTTTTTGACATGTGCTCTGCTTCATCAAATGTGCAGAAGGTTATATGAGCAGATGCGATATGGTTTTTCTTCGCTAAATTGAGTAAACTAGAAACTAGAAGTGCACGACCCGGCTCTTCAAAACCTTTCCTGGTTAGAAACCTTCTTCCGGTAACAGGAGTAAATGGGACAGAACACTGTAATTTTGGATAGTAACGACCCCCAGCTCTTTCATAAGCGTGTGCCCAGTTGTGATCAAATATATATTCACCCTGGGAATGACCTTTGATATATAAAGGCATCACTGCGATGGTTTCCTCAGATACCTTAGCTACCAGGTGACAAGGATGCCAACCTGTCCCTTTACCC
>CACIIZ010000016.1 GCA_902586855.1 uncultured Alphaproteobacteria bacterium
AGCAAATCAGTTTAATGATTCCAAATTAGAAGGATTTGAATTAGATAAGAGTAAGGAATTAAAAAAAGCATATACTAAAAAGCTACTCACATTTGTTGATGTGAGTCTATTACCTGAATTAAAGATTATGGTTAATTTTGGGAATGGTGCAGCTGGTCCGACATTTGATGAACTTGAATCTTTGCTTTCGAAAGTTACAGATAAATTGACTTTTGAAAAAGTTTATCATGAGCCAGATGGCTCATTTCCTAATGGAATCCCCAACCCCTTGCTGTCTAAATATCATATAGAGAATAGAAATTTTACTATTAAGGCGGATGCAAATCTTGGCATAGCATTTGATGGTGATTTTGATCGGTGCTTTTTCTTTGATGAGAAGGGAGATTTTATCCCCGGACAATACATCGTAGGATTATTAGCTGAAACGTTTTTATTGAAGGAACCAGGAGAAAAAATTGTCCATGACCCCCGTGTGGTTTGGAATATTCAAGATGTGGTAGATAGGAATGGTGGAATTGCAATAAGATCTAAGACAGGGCATGCCTTCGTAAAGCAATCCATGAGAGATAATGTCGCCTTATATGGTGGAGAAATCTCAGCTCACCACTATTTTCGGGATTTTGCCTATTGTGATAGTGGAATGATCCCATGGTTATTGATTATTGAACTAATGGGTAGAACTGGTAAGACTCTTTCAGAATTGGTTGCAGCACCAAAAGCTAGATTCCCTAGTTCTGGAGAGATAAATTTTGAGCTTAAAGAACCTGGCCGGTCAATCCAGAGGGTTTTAAGTCATTATGCTGATGATTTCCTAAGCAAAGAAGAGTTTGACGGCTTGACTCTTACCTTTGATACTTGGCGAATGAACTTAAGATGTTCAAATACAGAGCCACTAGTTCGCCTGAATATTGAGAGTCGTGGAAACAGTGATTTGGTTATACAGAAGTTAGCTGAAATAAAGAGGTTATTATACGATTAAGAGTGATTAAGGTCTAAAGAATTGACCGCGCCAAGTTAATATATTTAGCCTTATAGATCCTTGAGGTTCATTGACAGTTGCGAGTGATTTGCATTAACAATAAGCTGCAAACTTTTAAAAGATGAGATTTTATGTTTCCTAATTTTTGTAAGATGATTGCTGCTACCTTTAGCTTTTTTATTCTAATATTTATGCCAGCTTTTTGTGGGGAGAAAATGAAGGTAGTCACTACATTCACAATATTAGCGGACATAGCATCAAATGTGGCAGGAGATACTGCGGAAGTTGTTTCTATTACAAAACCTGGCGCTGAAATTCATGGCTATCAACCAACCCCTCAGGACATTGTAAGGGCTCATGATGCAGATTTGATTTTATGGAATGGTTTGAATTTAGAGCTTTGGTTTGAGCAATTTTTTTCAAACTTGGAGGGAGTTCCTGCGGTTACTTTGACAGACAAGATTGTGCCTATAATGATTTCTTCAGGAAGCTATATCGGAAAACCAAATCCTCATGCTTGGATGGGATTAAATGAGGTCCTACTTTATATTGATAACATTTCTGAAGCATTTTCTTATTATGATTCCAAAAACACTAAAGTGTATGCAAAAAATGCGCAGATTTACAAAAAAAAATTACTATCGGTCATAGAACCATATCGGGCGTCTATTTCTAAAATTCCAGAGGACAAGCGTTGGCTAGTGACATGTGAGGGAGCATTTAGCTATCTTGCTAGAGACTTTGGAATGAAAGAGCTCTATCTTTGGCCTATGAATGCCGATGAAGTGGGAACGCCACAGCAAGTGCGATCTGTAATTGACACTGTTAAAGAGAATAATATACCAACAGTATTCTGTGAAAGCACAGTAAATAATGCACCAGCAAAGCAGGTTGTTAGGGAAACTAGGGCCAATTTTGGGGGTACCCTTTATGTAGATTCGCTTAGTAAAAAAAGTGGGCCAGTTCCAACCTATTTAGATTTACTACGTGTAACTGTCAGTACGATAGAAAAAGGGCTTTTACTAAGTATTAATTAGAGGAGTAATAAATTTAAATGATCTCTACACAAATTATAATCTCCCAAACAAATCTTCTAAAGATGAAAAAGAGAATTACGCAGAAGTTTTGTACAATGTATCAGAAGATTATTGCATGGAAATAGCGTTACATCAGGGCATAACGGTTAAGAATGTGACAGTCAAATATAGAAATGGTCACACTGCACTGTGGAATACAAGCTTTGAAATTCCAGATAAGACTATCACTGGCTTAGTGGGAATTAATGGTGCAGGGAAGTCCACTCTTTTTAAAGCCATAATGGGATTTTTACCTTTAGCCGAAGGGATAATTAGTATTAAGGGGCACGCTGTTAATATTGCACTAAAGAAGAATTTGGTATCTTACGTACCCCAAGCTGAAGAGGTTGATTGGAGCTTTCCTATCTTAGTTAAGGATGCTGTAATGATGGGCCGTTATGCTCATATGGGTTTTTTCCGAAAGCCGTCCAGGCAGGATTATTTAGCAGTTGAAGAGGCCCTAGATCGCGTGAATATGGCCGACTATGAGGATCGTCAAATTGGTGAGTTGTCAGGGGGACAAAAGAAGCGCGTGTTCCTTGCTAGGTCTATAGCTCAAAATGGAAAAATTATTCTTTTGGATGAACCTTTTAGCGGTATTGATGTTAAAACTGAGGATCAAATCATTTCTTTATTGAATGAATTTCGAGCCGAGGGAAGGATTATGTTGGTATCTACACATAATTTGGGGTCTGTTGCAGAATTTTGTGATAGGACTATACTAATTAAGGGAACAGTCCTAAATTATGGGCTAACGGAGGAAGTGTTCACCAGTCAGAACCTAGAAAAAGCATTTGGAGGCGTTCTGAGACATTTTTCAATAGGAGGGACCGACCTGCATGAAGATGGTGATTCTAGAGAAGTTTCAATATTATCCGATGATGAACGTCCATTTGTTCAGTATGGAAATATTCCGCTAAAAGTAGATAAAAAAACATGATGGCCTATTTGCTTGAACCATTCAATTACAGTTATATGGTTAATGCTATCTGGGTGTCTTCTTTAGTGGGTGGAGTTTGTGCCTTCCTCTCGGCTTTTTTAATACTCAAGGGTTGGTCTCTCATAGGTGATGCCCTCTCACATTCGGTAGTTCCTGGCGTAGCTGGTGCTTATGTTTTGGGATTACCCTTTGCTTTAGGGGCTTTTATAGCAGGGGGATTAGCAGCTGGTAGTATGCTTTTTTTATCTGAGCGATCGGGGCTCAAGATAGATGTAGTCATCGGTATAATTTTCACATCTTTTTTCGGATTGGGGTTATTCATGATTTCGATATATCCCATGTCTATTTCCATTCAAACGATTACCATGGGCAATATTTTAGCTATTACTCCAGAAGATACGACTCAATTAGCTATAATTGGTTTTGCTTCCTTGTTAGTACTTACAATTAAGTGGCGAGATTTATTGGTGACATTTTTTGATGAAAATCACGCAAGGACGTTAGGGCTTAGGCCAAGTTTACTCAAAGTTGTATTCTTTATGTTATTATCAGCCTCAGTGGTTGCAGCTATGCAGACGGTGGGAGCTTTCCTTGTAATCGGACTGGTTATAACTCCTGGAGCTATAGCTTATCTTTTATGCAATCGCTTTTTGCATCTTATTTTGGTTTCAGTGGCAGTTGGGTCTTCAACTTGTTTTTTGGGGGTTTACGTTAGCTACTTTGTGGATGGTGCTACTGGCGGCATTATTATTACACTTCAGCTTATTGTTTTTCTTTTAACTTTTTTATTGGCCCCAAAATACGGATTTATCTCAGCAAAAAATCGACTAGGTAAAATTAAGCTTGATGAGGAATGACAGCTTTAATAATTCAAAAGTGTAAAACCAATGTTAGATATTGATACAATACTTTTGCCATTTCAATTTAGTTTTGTGATCAAAGCGCTGATAATCTCGGTTATAATTTCTATCCCCACAGCCTTGCTATCGTGTTTTTTGGTAATGAAAGGCTGGGCCCTGATGGGCGATGCTATAAGCCATGCTGTGCTGCCTGGCATTGTCCTAGCGTATGTCTTAGGGATACCACTTATTGTTGGTGCATTTGTTGCTGGACTTATATGCGCTATTTCAACTGGATTTTTGTCTGATAATTGCCGTGTGAAAAGGGATACCATCATGGGAGTAGTCTTTTCTGGAATGTTTGGAATAGGTTTGGTTTTATATGCATCCGTGGATAGTACTATTCATTTGGATCACATTTTGTTTGGAAATATTCTTGGAGTGGGTGTAGGCGAAATAAAGCAGGTCTTAATCTTAGGGGTGGGAGTGTCGCTAGTTATCATCATAAAATGGAAGGACTTACTTCTGTATTGTTTTGATCCTATACAGGCCAAATCCTTGGGTCTTTCTATTACTGTATTATACTATGGCTTATTGTCCTTGCTCTCTCTAACGGTTGTAAGCACATTACACGCTACGGGTCTGATATTGGCTATAGGTTTGTTAATATCTCCGGGGGCTATAGCTTTTCTGCTTGTAAAAAAATTTTCAGCGATGCTTTGGATGTCGGTATTGATATGCATGATTTCCATGTTGCTAGGAATCTATTTAAGTTTCTTTTTTGATAGTGCGCCAGCCCCAACGATTATCTTAACCCTCACGGGATTTTTTTTACTAGCGTTTACACGGAAAATGTTTTTTGATTATTGGAATCCGCGAAAGGTTGAGTCACCCTAACTTGCCTAATCTTAAGAATTAGGTAAAATTTATCGCAGTTCTGCTGCCGTATTTCCGCCGTCAATTGTTAAAACATGCCCCGTTGTTCTCTCCATTTTGGCGAGAGCTATAAACCCGTCGGCGACGTGTTTGGCCTCAACTTCTTGTTGAAGTAAATTTCCTTGCATGTAGACTTCTTCACTAATTCCTCGAGCACTTGATCGGGTTTTTATGAAGTCATCGGTTAACAGACCCGACCGTATTCGATCCGCGTTAATTCCATTAACTCTTATCCCGTCACTGCCTAATTCTAATGCTAGCTGTCGCATTAAAAACATAGTCGTTGCTTTTGGTAGGCCGTAGGCACCCATGTTAGCGCCTGGATTAATAGCCTGCTTAGAGATATTAAAGAGTATTTGACCTCCTCTATTCTGTAGCTTCATCACTTTGGCCGCTTCTATCGCAAAGGATTTATGAGTAAAGAAATTTAGCTCAAAGGCCTTTCTAAGCTTTTTGTCATCTAGGGCCAACATAGCTCCACTTGTAGCATTTCCAGCATTAGAAACCAAAATGTCCACTCCACCAAAATTCCAGATAGCTTGCTCAATCACTTTTTCTGCATTTCCTTTTTTTGTAATATCGCAAGAGAATGTCACATGCCATTTGCCTAGTTCTTTTGATGCTTTCTTCAAGGCATCTTTATTTTGATCAACTAAGATAATATTAGCTCCAAGTTTTGCAAAGGCTTTGGCTGTTGCCAGACCTATAGTCCCTGCTCCACCAGTTACTACGACTACATTTCCTTGAAACTGAGGAGTTTTTCCCTTTCCCAGCTTAGCTTGCTCCAGTGACCAGTATTCGCACTCAAACATGTTCTTTTCTTTTAGGGGATAGAACCCTCCTGAATCCTCTCCAACAGCTCTGACGCGAAGATTTTGCTCCGACAGATCGGCTGCCGCTGAGGCAGACTTGGCATTAGCTCCTATTCCCAAGACACCAATCCCTTCTATCCAAGCATGCTTTGGATCGGGGGTTAACATCGTCTTAGATTCAGAGGCCCACTTTGATTGCCTTTCAAAATATTTCTCATAAGTGTTTTTAAAGGCGCTAACTTTCTTATTCATTCCAGCATTTGTTAAATCTGCGGTTCTCAGGAAGAGTGGTCTACCTTTTGTTCGCAGAACATGATCTGGAGAGGCCATGCCACGCTTTTCAAGAACATTTAAATCCTTTCTTTTGAAAAAGGACAGGACACTTTTGCTATTGCGCAAGTTTAAGATTGGCATGGGAGCCTCTTTAGGAAGTGTAAGTTGTGCAATAAGGCCTCTTAAAGTGGGCAGAAAATAGATTCCTTTTGCTGGGAGTCTCTCCCCGATCGAGGTGGGCTTTTTAAGCTTGAAATAGTGTGCTACTGCGTTTGTATGCTTTACTATTTTTTCATAACTCTGCTTAGCAGTTTCGCCAAAAGCAAAATGGCCATGATTAAGGAGTAATAACCCTTCTACTGTAGAATCTTGCTCAAAAACTTGTACTGCCTTTTTCGCAAGATCAAAGCCTGGCATGATGTAAGGGACAACAGCCAATTTATTACCAAAGATTTCTCGGCACACTTCTTTAGCATTCGGAAGATTAGCTAGTATCAGGAAAGGTGTGGCGTGCGTGTGATCAACAAATTTGTGAGGTAAAAATGCGTGCAAAAGCGTTTCTACGGAGGGGTTTGGTGAAGAAGTGTCTAGCAAGTTATTTCTTTGAATATTGACCATGTCCTCATCACTTAATTTGGAAAGATTTCTTAAGTTGCACAATGGATCTAGTCTAACTCCAGGTAATCCAGGTGCTTCTAAAGTATCTAAATCCCAGCCTGATCCTTTAACGTGAAGCACTCGTTCAGTCTCTCCAAAGAGATTTCTCCTTTCAACTTTCACAGAAGTATTTCCGCCCCCATGCATGACTAGATCTGGATTAGCACCTATTAACCGAGAGGTGTAAACCCGTTCTCCTAAATCCATGTCAGCCATGAGTGTTCCGGCATCTTTTCTCCATATATCAGCTTCTTTAGTTTTGTATAAATTCTCAATCATTTTTGACGTCCTTTGCTAGATTCGGGAAAAGATTAGTTAACCCTTCAACCGACGCTTGGCAAACTCCTTTTTCGGTAATAAGTCCCGTGACCAGCCTAGCAGGGGTTACATCAAAGGCAGGATTAGCTCCTTCGGTCCCTTCTGGCGTAACTTTTATTCTCTCTATGCTCCCACTTGCATCTTTCCCTTGTATTTGCGAGACTTCCATTTCGTTCCTCTCTTCTATAGGAATTTCTTTAATCCCATCTTTTATAGTCCAATCTATAGTGGGAGAGGGTAATGCTACATAAAAAGGAATGCCATTATCATGTGCTGCTAAGGCCTTGAGGTATGTTCCGATTTTATTGCAAACATCTCCTGCAGCTGTAGTTCTGTCTGTTCCAACAATCACTAAATCAACCAATCCATGCTGCATTAGATGTCCGCCGGCATTGTCTGTAATATATTTATGGCTGATTCCTTGACATTGTAACTCCCATGCCGTCAGAGCTCCTTGGTTTCTAGGTCTTGTTTCATCTACCCATACATGTATTGGTATTTTTAAATTATGGGCCTGATACATTGGACTTGTAGCGGTACCCCAATCCACTGTAGCTAACCAACCTGCATTACAATGTGTGAGCAATCTTACTGGCTCATTTTCAGACTTCTGATTTGCAATGGCTTTTATTATATTTAGTCCATTGAGCCCTATATTGCGGTTTATTTCTACATCTTCATTTGAGATTTCATGGGCTAATTTCATTGCTCTGCTACCTCGTTTGTTAAGCGAGGTGTTCAACAGAATTTTTTTACATCTGTCTAAGGCCCATTTTAAATTGATGGCAGTCGGTCTTGTTCTAATTAACCGCTCGTAAGATTTGTCCAGACAGTTATCTGAAGGATCTCGTAACATTTGACGAGCTAAACCAAAAGCTGCTGTAGCGCCTATAAGAGGTGCTCCCCTAACAGCCATATCCTTTATCGCGATTTCAAAATCTTCTAAGGATTCAGCAGAAATTATTTTGAAATCATAAGGGAGAAGACGTTGATCAATAATTTTCACTTTGTTGGCGCCAGCATCAAACCAAATAGACCTGTAATGTTTTCCGTTTACTTTCATTAAATGACTTTTTCATTGAATTTTTTGGCCATGCTACATACTTCGCCAACTGAGTTTAATAAATTAGAATTGAGAATTAACTCTCTTCCCATTAAAAGATTTCGTGCTTCTAGATTTGCTCGTAAAGAAATGTCTTCAATCAGTTCAAAATCTGCATTGTGAGCAAGTGATAGGCACCGTCGGTGCATTTCAATGCCACAGACAGATACGGCATCCTTCCAAATATGCTCAAGTAAGGATGCTAGAGCGTGATCTGAGGAATGACCCTGGTCTTCAAATAAACACTTGGGATAAAGAATTCCGTTCCTTTCTGTCTTCCAGAGATTATTAAACTCTTGGTTAAATGCATAGACGGTATCTTGAATAACCCCCAATATCCAGCCCTGGTATTCAATGGATTCTGACCGATTTTTCCTATGAGCGGGCTGGCTAAAATAGGCCATTAGGTAGTTCGCTATATTCATACCAAGATCAAAGCCCATTGGACCATAAAAAGCAAATTCTGGATCTATAACTCTAGTTTCACTTTCAGTGCACATGATTGATCCAGAATGTAAGTCCCCATGACACATAGTTTCCGCATTACAGGTGAAATTTCTCAGCATGTCCTGTACACGGCTTTTCATAATAATGTCATCTCGTAGCATTTTGATAGTTGGATCTAGTCCCTCAGAGTGATTATTCATTTTTGCATCAAAATAAGGATCCGTAAAAACCAAATTCTCAGTGATTCCCATTAACTCAAAATTTTTCTGAAACAAACTGACATCTTCTTTCTTCTCTTTTGTTTCCATGTATAGATCTGATCCCTTAAAGGCTAGACGTGCACAATGGTTACCAATGGTGTTCGCCAAACCGTCGACTACCCTGCCATCAATTAACATTCCACGCAGTATTTTATGATCATTTAAGTACTCCATGGCTATGATCGCCTGATCCCTATCAAAATAATAAACAGCTGGCGCTATGCCTTTATCTCTCTGATCCTGTCTGATTAAGGCATTATACTCAAAAAAAGCTCGGTCCAAGGTTAGTGGCCAACTATCACCTACCACCCTTACATACGGCAAAGCCTGTTTTATAACTAACGCTCCTCTCATACCTTCAACAATAAAAACCAAATTCAGGTTTCCATCCCCAACTTCTTTTACTTTCCATTTATCAGTTTCTAGGCCTATTTGATCTGTAATCGCTGAAACTTTCCCGAGTTTTAGGGGAAGACTTTCTAGCGTAAGGGCTTCGTATTCATTCTTCATTTTTGCCTCCTAAGCTACTTAGAATTTCGCTTTTGAAAGGGACTTTGTCAATATCGTTGACAATCACATTCTCACTGATCACTATGATTCATGAGAAAGTTAGCGAGGTTAATAGTGTCAAAGATTGCCTGCAAAATCCGTAATCTAGAAAAATCTTTTGGCCCAAACAAGGTTTTAAGGTCCATAGATCTGGATTTATTTCCGGGAGAAGTGACTGTTCTTATGGGAGCAAATGGTGCAGGGAAATCTACTTTGGTAAAGATTTTGTGTGGAGTTCATCAGTCTGATAATGGAACCATTAATTTATTTGGAAAGTTATTCAAACCAAGGAGGCCCGCAGAAGCATTTCAAGCAGGTGTTGTAACAGTTCACCAAGCTATAAATGATGGAGTCGTGCCTGATTTGAGTGTGGCATCTAATTTGATGCTAGACAAGTTAACCAATAACAAGGCTGGTTTTTTTATTGCTGAGGGGGTTATCCGCTCTGAAGCCAAAAAAATTGCAGATACGATGGGCTTAAGCCTTGATGTGAGCTTACCAGTCTCAGAACTTGGAGTAGCTGACCGTCAGCTAATTGCCATTGCCCGTGCTATGGCCAGAAATCCCAAAGTCTTGATTTTAGACGAACCTACATCTTCTTTATCTGCTAAAGAAGCTGATAGGTTATTTCAGGTTTTAGATCGCCTGCGTAACACAGACGTCGCTATTTTATATATATCACACAGAATGTCAGACATAAGGGAAATTGCTGACAAAATAATTTGTATGAGAGATGGAAGTATTTCAGGGACTTTCTCTACAAAGCCTTTAGATTATGAAGGCGCAGTAACAGCAATGTTAGGTCATAAAATGACCGAGGTGGACGTTAAGATTGCAAAAAAGGGGGAGGAAATTCTCAATCTTAGCAATCTGGCATTGTCAGATCAAAGTCCCAGGATAAATCTAAGTGTCAGTAAAAATGAAGTTGTAGCCATAACAGGACTTTTAGGAAGTGGTAAGACCAAACTTGCATCGATACTTTTTGGAGTAAGGAAACAAGCTCATGGAACTATTCACTTAAATGGCCAACCATTTTCTCCTTCCAGTCCTAGAGAGGCAATTAAAGCAGGTGTTTATATGAGTCCCAAGGATCGTGCTTCAAATGCCGTAATAAGTGATTTTGATATTGAAAAAAATTTAACATTACCATTTTTACATTCATACTCTTGGCTATCCATGTTGCGATTTAAACTTTTAAGAAAATTAGCAAAGGATAAAATTGAGGATATGGGAGTAATATGTCAGTCTGAAGGTGATGAAATCGAGACATTATCTGGCGGAAACCAGCAGAAAGTAGTAGTTGGACGATGGCTGATGCAATCCTGTAATTTATTGGTGTTAGATGAGCCTTTTCAGGGTGTAGATATAAAAGCTAGAAGAGATATTGGTGATTACATAAGACAGACGGCTGGTAGTAGGGCAACAATTGTGTTAGTTGCTGAACTGGACGAAGCCTTAGAAATTGCAGATAGAATTTTGGTTATGAATGAAAAATCGCTTGTTGGCGAACATGTTAATGATAATGTCAATGTTAATGAGATCTTAGTTGATATAGCGGGAAACAACCAACTTCTAGAACAGGTAAGTAAATAATTATGAGTAATAATTTCTCTATCAGAAATTTATCAATAAAATATGGCTTCTTGGTTCTTTTGTTAGTTTTAATCATTTTTTTCTCGATTTTTGCAAGTGGGTTTGCAGGCCCTCGATCAGCAGTATTTATTTTTCAGTCTGTAGCTATCACTGGGATCCTAGCATTGGGTGTGACCTGTACTCTTGTCGTTGATGGATTCGATTTATCAATAGGTTCAGTCGCCACTTCTTCTCTTATGATGTCAGCCTATATGCTAGTAATTCTTGAGCAAAACGCTTTTGTTGCAGTAGTTGCATGTCTTTTAATGGGAGCATTTGTTGGTCTTTTAAACGGTTTATTGATTGTGAAAATGAAAGTGCCAGATTTGCTAGCTACACTTGGTATGATGTTTCTTTTAATTGGCCTCCAACGAGTTCCAACGGAAGGCAGATCTATTGCGACAGGGATGAGGCTTCCTTCCGGGGAAGTTGCTGATGGAATATTTCCGGGGAGCTTCTTATGGATTGGGAGGCATCGTTTTGATTTTTTCCTTGAAAATCTTATTCCAGTTCCTGTTATAATATTTTTGGTAGTTGCGGTGTTAGTATGGATTTTTTTGGAGCTCACTCGTCATGGAAGGTTAATGTATGCTATAGGTTCAAATGAGAGGGCGGCCTCACTTGCCGGAGCTAATGTTAACCTGTACAAAATACTAGCGTATGTAATTTCTGGCGTAACTGCATCAATTGGAGGCATACTTTTATCTGCGCGTTTGGGTAGAGGAGATATTGCTTCTGGGAACAATCTTCTTTTGGATAGCGTAGCGGCTGCGCTTATAGGGTTTGCAGTATTGGGCGCCGCCAAGCCTAATGCCTTAGGTACCGCCATCGGTGCTTTGTTCGTTGGAATCTTATTGCAGGGCTTGACTATGATGAATGCACCGTATTATACGCAAGATTTTGTAAAAGGGGGGGTATTAGTAATAGCTCTAGTTTTTACCTTTGCTCTTACATCTAGATCCCGAAAAGGGGGTCACTAAATTGAATTTTGTTTTGAAATTAAAAGGGAGAAAATCATGAACAAAATGAAAAGAACTCTAAGTTTACTGGTCGCTGGCTTGTGTCTTGCTATTGCAGGAGCTGGGACTGTTATTGCAGGGATGCCTGCACCTCTGGATGATCCAGGAAAGGTAAAGATTGCGCTTGTTCGGTATTTGAGTACTGGGGACTTTTTTCAAGCTTACCTGGGCGGTGTGGAATCTCAATCTGAAGCTATTGGAGTTGATTTGAGGGTCTTTGACAGCCGACAAGATGCGGCTCTGCAGGCAGACATGGTTGATCAGGCGATTGCTCTTGGTGTTGATGGCATTATTATTCAGCACGGTTTGACAGAGTCTATGAAGGATGCAGCGCAAAGAGCAGTAGATGCTGGGATCAGGGTTGTTGCATTTGATGTTAATGTGGAGAATTCCGCCATACCTCAAGTGGAGCAGTCTGATTATATGCTTGGTAAACTTGCCCTGGAGCAGGCTATCAAAGACAATGGGAATTCTTTTAAAGCTGGATACGTCTATGTGCCTGGAATAGCTCCACTTGATAGAAGAGATAAAGCTTGGGAAGAAGTTAAGGCGGCTAACCCCGGAATTGTTGAGACTGCAGTATTTGGTACTTTGGATAATCCAATTGCTAATTCTAATGCTAATCAGGCTCGCTCGGTGCTTCAAGCCAATCCTGATATTACGGTAATGTTCGCTCCCTATGATGAATTTGCTAAAGGGGTGAAGATAGCTGTAGATGAAGCTGGTTTGACAGACCAAATTGATATTTATTCAGCAGACGTTTCTACTGCAGATATTTCAGCTATGAGGGAGCCTGGTTCAGCTTGGGTGGCTACCGTAGCTACTAATCCAGCTGTTGTTGGGGAGGTTTGCGTAAGATCTTTAGCCATCATGCTCACAGGTGGAGATCCTGGGCGAAGTGTTATCGTTCCTCCTACTCTAATCACACAAGCTTTCCTTAATGAACAGGATATAAAAAATATGGAAGATCTTGGTAGTAAGATGCCCCAGTTTCAGCATGCAGATGTTGCTATGACTGAATGGATGCCCCTGCCAAAGAGATGACAAGTTTAAAGGGTGGGACAGTATCCCACCCTTTACTTCTGTTTTATTATTAAGTTGCTGGAGATTTAATTAGATTTTTCTGCGATAATCTGATGCAGAGTGATAGAGTATGAGTGCACAGAATCATTTATTTTTAAGATTTCTAAAAGCTCTTCGGGAAGGGGTCTCGGACAACTCAAATGATTTTCACAATTTTGTTTTCTCTAATTCAGTTGGTAGGACAGTTGCAAGTCGGCACGTAGTTATTCGTGATTTTATAGAAAAAAATCATAGTATTATTTTTTTTTCTGATCTGAGAAGTCCAAAAGTACATTCCATCCTAGAGAATAAATCTACTGCGTGCGTATTCTATAGTAAAAGAGCTGAATTTCAGATCAGGGCTTCAACTATTTCACAGATCTTGAAAGACAAAGCCTTAGTCGACTCTTATTGGGAAAGCGTACCTAACCCTGCTCGGAAATCGTACCTCACTGTTAAATCCCCTTCCTCAAAATCAAATGAAAGGACTGATGGCCTGCCAAAGAACTTTAATAGTTTTGAAAAAGCGACATGTTCTAAAGGTAAAGCCAGGCAAAACTTTTGTGTGATTGAAAATGTCATTACTGAATTGGATTTACTTACATTGAGTCCCAGAGGACATAGTAGAGCAAAATTTACGTTTGAGAAAAATTCTGTACAGATGAACTGGTTAGTTCCTTAGGGATTATCGGCTATCACCCTATGAAATTGGCTCTATACAAATAGGATGATTGAACTTAGGTGAGTTGACAAATAACCCAACCCTACGAAAATGAATTTCATTATTGTAATGTTCTGGTTGAATGTTGCTTTCATTGACCCAAGCGCTTCTCCCTGCTTTATTAAGTAAAATTGGTTGCCTATGGTGGACATAAGAGATTTTGGAAGATGATTCTTTGGTTAGTATGGCACAGCCTTTCTCATTAAAAATTCCTGCCATGTACAGGATCTTACCGTCTTTATGAAAATAAAAAGGCAGCTTTTCTGAGGAGTTGGATTTTTTCCACTCATACCAACCATTGGCGACCACCAAGCATGGGAGGGTATTTGCAAAAGCAGGCTTCTCATAGAATGTTTCGATTCGTGCATTTATTAGGTTGATAGATTTCTTGGCCCAAACTGGCGATAAACCCCAAGGGATCAACTTTGGCTTTGGTTCCAATATTAGAATAGAATGAGATGGGGTTACATTATAATTGGCTTTAATTTTTACACCAATTTTTTCCTCAACGGCTTTTTCAGTAGTTAAGGTGAATCTCCCGCACATGATTTTAAATATTCCTTATTATTGTGCTTAATCTATTAAATCTAATGCTTTGTAGCATTGGGTGCATAAAGGTAGGACACAACATTTGTTCAAAACCCAGTCTGGAATTTAGGTTGATCAAATCACACCCCAATATATATCTTTTTAAAGAGCGTAAAATAGATGTACTGTCTACTTAATTCTTGTAATATTTATATTATTTTTTCTGTTAAGATTTGGGATAAGCCGTGTATGGGCGGGGATTATCTTCACAAAAAGAATACTTAGCATCTTAGCTCCGATACATCGCTTATTACATTTCCATGATTGTCAAAGATTCCGTCTAGGTCTATCTGCCTGCCTGTCCTTGTAGACTTTTCTGCCGCCATACCAATTATGACAGCCCTTAGTCCATCGTTAAGGGTTACCTCAGGTTTTAAGTTATTTCTTATCATCGATAAGAAGCCGAGGTGTTCATACCATGTTGATCCAAAATGGCTTCCAATTTTCAGAAGGTCTTTTGGGACTGAGATAGTTCTTACTTCTGGCCTCAGGGATTTTCTCATATTCACAATTAACCTTCCATTAGTGGGTTCATCTGAATTTTTAGCCCACGTTGCTGGTACTTGTGCGTCTATACGGCCCCTGTCTCCAGTTATGGATAACTCTTCCTGATATTTTGCTCCCTCAGCAAACATGCAAAGATCTAACATCGCCCTTTTACCATTTTCAAAATCTACAATTACGAAGGCATTATCAATTATGTCAGGTTTACCTTCTTTATAGTGCTCATTAATATGGTTTACATCCATGCTTCCGGAGGCAAAAACTTTTTTTGGATTGCTATCGAGAAATAAGTGCATCAAATCAAAAAAATGACAACATTTCTCTACTAAAGTGCCTCCAGTATTTTTATTAAATCTATTCCAATCCCCAACCTTTTTTAGAAAAGGATTTCGATGTTCTCTGACCATCATCATACGAGGAATTCCTATTGTCCCAGCTTGGGTTTCTTTGAGGAGTTCTGATATTGGAGCCATATATCGATACTCCATTCCAACCCAAATCTTACCTCCCCATTCCTGTGCCATCTTCTTAATTTTTAATACGTCTCCAGGATCGGTAATAACGGGTTTTTCTAAGAGAATATTTTTTATTTCTGATTTAAACAATAGTTTCAAGATTTCAAAGTGGGTATGGTTTGGAGTGGAGACTATGACGGCATCGATGTTTTTACTCACTAATAAATTTTCCAGGGACATAAACTCGGCAGAAGGAATTTCTTTTTTGCACAGATTTCGTTGTAATTTGTTGGGTTCTACTACGGAAACAATATCAGCGTGATTCATTTTGTTCACATACCGAATATGTTCCAAACCCATAACGCCACCCCCTATTAGTCCATAAGAAATATCTGCCATTAATGTCCTTTCCTGTAGCCAGATAGCTGACTTTACATAATTTTTTAATAATTCTAAAACTAAGGTATAAAAATTTTTACACGGCGTCTATTGGAGGTTACTATTACCCTAATTCTTGTGACATTCAAAATTCTGACAAATCTCAACACATTTCTTTTGCGTGTTGGTCGGCAGATTGCGTGGATTGCGATCTTGCTAATGGTGTTAGTAATCCTGCTCCAAGTGTTCTGCAGATACATTTTAAATGCGGCCTTACCTTGGCCTGATGAAGTCGCTAGATTTTTGATGCTTTGGATGACGGGATTGATTGCTCCATCCGCTTATCGCTGGGGGGGATTTGTTTCAATAGGAATGCTTTCAAATATATTACCAAAGAAGATGGTCAACTTGCTAACGCTCTTTCTATTAGTCCTTTCTTTACTGGTTTTGTTGATCAGCTTTAAACTTGGGCTTCAACATATAAAGGTAGGTTGGATATTTGAATCATCTTCAATTAAAATACCTTTAAATTTATTCGGTGGCAAAGCAGAGGCCGTAAAATTAGCTTGGATGTATATGTCATTACCAATAGGGATATTTCTATTAATCTTGGTCAGTTGCGAGTTAATTTTGAGAAACATTTTGGTTATTTGTAACCACCAAATGAATCTACCTTTTGATTCTGATCAAGCACGCTTTGAGGGTTAGAAAATGCTGGTTTGGTTCTTACCATTATTCTTGATTTTTCTTTTAATTGGGCTCCCTGTTTTCTTTAGTCTTCTAGCGGCTCCAGGTATTTTGCTGTGGCTTAATGGGCAAGGCCAAGATGCTGCAATGCTCTACAGGAACATTTATAATGGGATTGATAGCTTTCCGCTGATGGCTATCCCTTTCTTTATGCTAGCAGGAGAATTAATGAATCGGGGTGGTATCACGCTAAGATTAGTTGAATTCAGTCAAGCGATGATGGGTCATTTTCGAGGTGGCTTGGCACATGTGAATATTTTATCATCTATATTATTTGCGGGTCTTTCCGGTTCTGCGGTTGCTGATACATCCGCGATAGGTTCTATGTTAATACCTGCGATGGAAAAACAGGGCTATACAAAAAAATTTGCTGCGGCAATCACGGCTGCAAGCTCGGTTATCGGTCCAATCATTCCTCCGTCAGGGATAATGATCATCTATGCTTACGTAATGGGTGAGAGTGTAGCTGCACTTTTTTTGGCAGGAATCGTCCCTGGAATACTTGTTGGTATTGGTTTAATGATTACGGTGAAGCTGATGGCTAATCGCTATGATTTTCCCGTTGCGACTACTAAGTCTACCTGGAATCAAAGAGGCCAAGCCTCTCTCAAAGCTTTTTTCCCTCTAATGACCCCAATAATAATATTGGGAGGAATCTTAGGAGGTATTTTCACTCCTACTGAAGCTTCCGCAGTGGCGGCTGCTTACGCGCTTTTTATAAGCTTATTTGTTATGAAAAGTCTTAAGTGGGGAGATATTCCAATTGTTTTTACAAAGGCAGCTCTGGTTTCCTCTGTAGTCCTACTTTTAGTAGGGGCTGCTATGGCATTCAAAACTGTAGTAAGTCTATCACACGTTCCCGAGCATCTAGCGGATTTTGTCCTGAGCTTAAGTGACAACCCTTATATTTTGCTTTTCTTGATTAATCTTTTATTATTTGTTGTAGGGATGTTTTTGGATGCTGGTCCTGCCATAATAATTCTAGGACCTATTCTGGGACCTGTTTTCACAGATTTAGGGGTCCACCCGATCCATTTCGCAATCATAATGTCCGTAAATCTTACGGTAGGACTTGCAACTCCACCGATGGGTCTTGTACTGTTTGTTGCTTCGTCAGTTTCAGGAGAAAAAGTCGACTCAATTGCCAAGGCCATTTTACCTTTTTTAGCTGTAGAAATTGTTGTTATATTCTTGATCACATATTTCCCTGCTCTATCCATGACCGTTCCATTGTTAACTGGTTTTGCCAAATGACAAAAAATATGCAACACTTAATTTTTTAAATAGGAGTCTAGATTTTTATATTTAGGACTTAACTCAAAAATTTGATTTATTTCAAGGGAGGAAATTTTGTTTACTGATAGATTGATAAGATATTTATGTGCGGGGTTTTTGGCTTTTGCGTTATGCCTACCAGGTTTTGCTGCTGATTATAACCTCAGAATGACTATGAATTCTAATGACCAAGATGAGGATTATGATGGATCAATAGTATTCAAAAATTATGTCGAATCAGCTTCGAATGGGGCTATATCGGTTGAGCTTTTTGTAGGAACTCAGTTGTGCTCTAAGGGTGCGGAGTGTTTGCAGGGCGTGGGTGATGGTAGCATCGACATATATATTTCAACCTCAGGTGGAGCAGCAGGTGTTTTCCCTTATGTTCAGGTTCTAGATTTGCCATATCTGATGGCCGATGACAGAATTGCTGAAAATGTCATGCAAAGCGATTTTGTTAGAACTGTGAGAAAAATGGCCTTAACTGATTCTGGGAATACTATTCGTCTCATGACCATAGGAAATACCGGTGGTTGGCGAAACTTTGCTAACACCAAGAGAAAAATTGCTGAGCCTTCAGATATGAAAGGATTGAAAATTAGGACAGTTGTCGCTGATCTCCCTCAGGTTTTAGTAAAGGCTTTAGGAGCTTCTCCAACACCCATACCATGGCCAGAATTGTTTACTTCATTTCAAACAGGAGTAGTCGAAGGTTCTAAGAATGGAATCACTGACATTATGAATATGAAGTTTCCTGATGCAGGTCTTCAGTATGTTACATTAGATGGTCATGCATATATGGGTGCACTTTGGTGGATGAATAATGCTAAATATCAATCTATGCCAAAAGATCTCAGAAAAGTTATCACAGATGGGTTTTATGCTCTACAACAGGCCACTTTTGCTTCGCCAAAAAGAAAGTCAATTAAAGCTTATGAGGATTTTGTAGCTGGTGGAGGAAACCTTTATGTCCCTACTCCAGATCAAAAAGCAATGTTCAAAGAAGCAGCTTCACCGGTATATGATTGGTTTAAAGCAAATGTTAAGGGTGGATCTGAAGTCTTTAATGCGTTGACATCCGCTGTGGCTGACGCAGAAGCAAGTATGTCTGATTCTTATGGTAAAGACTTAGAATAGTTTAAAAGACATAACTGTAGGGGTGAGTTAAAAGATATTCACCCCTATTACCTAAATGGGTAAATCCAAACCTTGTAGTCATTAATCAAAACATGAGCTTTTTCAATCTGTTCTGGGGTCATTTTCTTTATTACTTCTTCTTGAGAAATAGCCGCATCAGGATCACCACCAATAGCAGACAGGACATACCAGGTGTAAGCCCTTATGAGATCTGGAGCAGGCATCCCTCTTCCAATTTCATAGTACCATCCGACACCAGATTGGGCTCCCGGATGTCCTTTCATAGAAGCCCTAAGATACCAGTCAAAGGCTCTTATGTCATCTCTTTCAACGCCAAGCCCCATAGCATACATTATTCCAACAAGTTCCTCCGCATCAGCATTTCCAGATCTGGCGGCTGGAAGGAGTTCTTGCATTGCCTTCTCAAATTTTCCCTCTTCCATCAAATCCCGTGCATTTTCAATTTCCCCAAAAAATGCTGTTGGAAACAAAACAAGGATAACTATGTGTTTAAGCATCTTTTAACCTCCACCATATTGGTTTTATCTTCTTTCTCATTTAGTAATTCTTACGCCGAGAATTTACCTGATCCCCTTACCAAAAGTAGTTTCCATTATTCAGATCCAAAGAAAGCTGATTTAGGTAGGTTACTTTTTTACGACAAAATTTTGTCTGGAAACCATAATATATCTTGTGGCACTTGTCATCATCATGACTTTGGAAGTGGAGACGGATTATCACTTGGAATTGGAGAGGGTGGGGTTGGATTGGGCCCAAATAGGTCCGCAGGAAAGGGCGCAAATAAAATAAAAAAAAGGATACCTCGAAATGCACCGGGTCTTTGGAATTTAGGAGCAAAAAAAATTCACACTCTTATGCATGACGGCAGAATAAGTAGCTCAGATATTTTTGGTAACGGTTTTAATACTCCTGCAGAGGAGTGGTTGCCCTCGGGCCTAGATAATATTCTGTCCGTACAGGCTCTTTTCCCTATGACAAGACAATTTGAAATGGCGGGAAACTTTGGTGAAAATGAAATTATAGGCCTTGTCTCCAAAGTAGGCAAAGATAACCGTAGAATAGATGCAGTTTGGCCTGTCATTGAGAATAGAATTCGGGAAATTCCTGAATATAAACGTCTTTTCATAGATACTTTTGATGGAATTGATCACTCGATGGACATAAGGATCGAACATGTCGCCAATGCGATATCTGCTTTTATAATAAAAGAATGGACATCATTTGATTCTCCGTTTGATGATTATATCAATGGCCAAAATTATGCACTTACACCCTCTCAAAAAAGGGGGATGGAGTTATTTTATGGTAAAGCAAAATGTTCTTCATGCCATTCCGGTAATCTATTTACTGATCAAAAATTCTATGCCCTTGCAATTCCTCAATTTGGCCCGGGAAGGACCAGGAGAATGGATCCTTATGCGCGGGATGTTGGTAGGATGGCAGAAAGTGATAGTATTGAAGATATGTACAGTTTTAGAACTCCATCGCTGAGAAATATTTCGCTTACATCACCCTATGGGCATAACGGAGCTTATCCAAGTTTAAAGGGGATAGTAAAGCATCATTTCAATCCAATTGAAATGTACAAAAAGTGGAAGCCTTCATTGGCTGATCTTCCTGAGGCAAGATGGTTAAAGGATGTGGATTTTGTTGTCTTATCTGATAGAAGAGAGCGAGAAAGGGTTTTATCTCGCATTGATATTGTACCCATGAATATTACTGACAAAGAACTTAATGAGATTATTAGTTTTCTTGGTGCCCTAACCGGTAAGAGTAAAAATAATAGACCTTTAGGAAAACCAAGTTCGGTTCCTAGTGGACTCCCGGTGGATTAGATGTCAAGGGTTATGGTGACAGGTGTGGCAGTAGTTGATTTTATCTTTCAGCTGGATTCTATTCCAAAAGAAGCAGAAAAGTTTAGAGCTAAAGAAGTGTCTATATCTGGTGGCGGAGTTGCTGCAAATGCTGCTGTTGCCATTTCTAGATTAGGAGGCCAAGTAACACTCGTATCAAGGCTGGGTGAAGATGAGATAGGAAATATAATAAAAAATCAATTCTTAAATGAGGGCCTTAAAGTTGATCATATTAAAGAATTTGTCGGGAAACGATCCTCTTTTTCATCCGTCTACATTGACAAGTTTGGAGATAGACAAATCGTAAATTATCGCGATTCCAAACTTCCTGAGGATGCCTCATGGATTAAAAGGATAGAGGAGCACGAAATATACCTTGCCGATACGCGATGGATTAGTGGAGCTATTGAAACCCTCAAAATAGCTAGGTCTTTTAACCGACCTGGTGTCTTGGATGCAGAAGATACCGTTACTGAAGAAGTCATAAAGCTGGCTTCACATATAGCGTTTTCAGAGCATGGCTTGAAAAATTTTACAGGAGAAATTGATCTAGAAAAAGCCTTAAAAAAGATAAGAAAGATGACGAATTCATGGATTTGTGTGACCGCTGGAGGTAAGGGAGTTTTTATTCTTCAGGATGACAAGCTATTGAATATACCTGCTCCGAAGGTGAAAGTTAAAGATACATTAGGGGCTGGGGATGTTTGGCATGGAGCCTTTACACTTAGTCTTTCGGAAGGAAATAAAGAGCTGGAAGCTGTTGAATTTGCAAATGCTGTAGCAAGTTTAAAATGTACTGTGTTTGGTGGTAGAGATAGCTTTCCAAGTCGGCGACAGGTTTTAGATTTTAATAGGGAGGGCTTTCTATGCAATTAAGTCCAGGTAAATTAATGGGTATGAAGAGGCTCGCCGATCGTAACGGAATTTTCCTTATGATGGCTGTCGATCAAAGACCCCCTATCAAAAAACCGATAGCCGATTATTTAAAAAAAATAGAAGCACCGTGGAAGGAGGTAGCCAGATTTAAAAGAGTATTGATTGATAATCTTCAAGATTATTGTAGCGCATTACTTTTAGATCCGCATTTTGCCTTGCCTTTTTCTATGGATATTTTTGATCCAAGAAAAGGACTCGTAGTGACCTTGGAAGACTCCGCGTTTACTGAACTAGAGGGGGGAAGGATCTCAAAGAGCATTGATAATTGGACTGTTTCTAAAATTAAAAGAATGGGGGCTGATGCAGTAAAGGTTTTAGCTTGGTATAGACCCGATGCAGATAGAAAAATTCTGGAAATGCAGCAGGACTACGTTCAGAGAGTAGGAGAAGAATGTTCAAAACACGACATTTTGTTTCTTTTTGAATTACTGGTATATCCTTTTTTACGAAAAAGGAGTCAGATCAACGAATACGTAGAGATGAAAAACAAGAAAACTGACCATGTTCTGAAATCTGTGGAAGAATTCTCAAAGGAGAAGTATAGAGTAGATGTTTTTAAGCTGGAAAGCCCAATTAATGCTGATGCAATTAGAGAAGATGACTTACGTACATTTAAAGAAATGGGAAGAATGGCTGGTCGACCTTGGGTAATGTTATCTGCCGGGGTGAGTAAGGAAGACTTTAAGAGAGTTTTGTCTTTCTCGTTTCAGGCGGGGTGCTCAGGATTTCTTGCAGGTCGAGCTATTTGGTCAGATGCTCTGTTAAATTATCCTAATTGGGAAAAAATAGGTTCAGTATTAAAAAATTCTTCAGTAGGCTATCTCTCTGAGATTGTGTCTCTGGCAGAAAGTCAGGCGCTACCATGGTACAAGCATGCATGCTTTTCAGGTGGGGGTAATCATTTCCCATATAAAACAGCTGAATTCCGACACCTTTATAAGGAGTAGTATTAATCATGCGTATAGGATTACTTGCTTTAGGCCGTCCAACATTTGATGTCGAATATGCAAAAGAGAAACTAAATCACTGTATAAGATTCTTGAAATCAACTGAACATTCCATTTTGGGGAGTGGTATATTGTTGTTGGATGAGTCTGATACCATGGATGAAATTGAAAGTTTGAAACAAAAAACTTTTGATTTTATCTTAATTTTACAAGTTACCTTTACGGACTCTGTAACAGTTTTAACAGTAGCAAATAGTTTTGATAAACCAATCGGAATTTGGGCATTCCCAGAGCCTCGAGAAGGGGGAAGATTAAAATTAAATGCATTTTGTGGTCTGAATTTAGCTTCTCACTCTTTGGGATTAAATAATTTTGAATTTTCTTGGATCTACGAAAATCCTGAAACTATTTCTTATTCAAATTTTAATAAGCTCATTGACCAAGAAAGACCCAGGAGAAAATTAGACGCAGCCGTATTATCAATGGCAAAAAGTTCAAAGGAGGCGAAGTCGATAAAAGATAAGCTTTCAATGCTGAAGATAGGTAGAATAGGTAATCATCCAGCAGGTTTTGATACTTGTAAATATGAGCAAACAAAGCTGAGCGATCTTTGTGGAATCAAAGTTGATCAAATTGAACTTGGAAGCTTTTTAACGCAGGCAAGACAGGTAACAGGGGAAAAAATAGAAACCACACTTAGTACTCTACAAGATCAGCTTTCATTTTTGAATGAAGTAGATCGAGGCCAACTAGAAATGTCCTTAAAGTTAAAAATATCTTTGGAGGAAATTAGGGATAAAGGTGGCTACAATGCCTTTGCTTTAAGGTGCTGGCCAGAGATGTTTACAGAATATGGTGGAGCAGCTTGTGCCCCTGCTTCGATCATGACTGAGAACAAAGTTCCATGTGCTTGTGAGGCTGATGTCTACGGAGCTGTAACACAGCTTGTCCTTCAGGCAGTATCAGGAAAACCAGTTTTTCTAACAGATGTAGTTGACATTGATGTCAACGATGATACGGGGGTTTTTTGGCATTGTGGCCAAGCCCCAATCTCAATGTGCGAGCCAGATTTTGCACCCCGTGCAACGATCCATACAAACAGGAAAATGCCATTATTGTTTGAATTCCCTCTAAGGAAAGGTGTCGTTACTATTATGCGAATTTCGCAGGCCTTTGGTGAGCAAAAAATGGTAGTTTTCAAGGGGAGAATTATCAAGAGATCCCTTCCTTTTACGGGAACCTGTGGGGTCATAAAGTTTGAAAGAAATGCTAGAGAAGTTATGGATGACATAATTGCTTCTGGCCTCGAGCATCATGTTGCTATTACTTATGGGGATCATGTAAAATTATTGAGAGAGGTTGCAGCTGAACTCAAATTACCCACTCTAAATATCTAAAAGGATCAATATGATTTTAATTACTGAGTTTATGGATACTGTGGCAGTTAAAAAATTAAGGGCTCTATATGAGGTAACCTATGATATTACTTTATTTAAAGATCAGGAGTCCCTTAAGAATAAAATAGGTGATGCCAAAGCTATTATTGTGCGAAATAAAACTTTAATTACTAGGAATTTGTTGGAGTCTGCTCCCAATTTGTCCTGTGTGGGAAGACTAGGTGTGGGTTTAGACAATATCGATGTTGTCGCGTGCAAAGAAAGGAATATCACGGTTTATCCTGCTACTGGCGCGAACTCGAATAGTGTAGCTGAATACGTAATTTGTTGTGCGATGGTATTATTACGAAGGGCATTCTTTACGAAGAATGAAATACTGTCAGGGGGTTGGCCAAGGGAAGAAAGCTCTGGTCATGAAGTTAATGGTAAAACTATGGGTTTAATCGGATTTGGAGAAATTGCTCAAAGGACTAGAAGTATTGCGGCTTCTTTAGGAATGCAAACAGTTGCTTATGATCCTTATATAGACTCTCATGATTCCCAATGGGACGGAACCAGAAATTTGACCTTTGATGAAGTCTTGAAATGCTCTGATGTGGTTAGTCTTCACGTCCCACTGACGAAAGAAACAACGCAATTAGTTGACGAAGAAAAACTACGGCTTATGAAGTCTTCTGCAATAATTATTAATGCAGCGAGAGGTGGGGTCATTGATGAATATGCACTAGTAAGGGCACTTGAAAAAGGTTGGATTAGTGGGGCTGCTTTAGATGTCTTTAGTGACGAACCCTTGCAAAAAGAAAATGCAGAAAAATTCAAGAATCTCAATAATATAATATTAACTCCACATATAGCTGGAATTACTAAAGAATCTACAGAAAGGGTGAGTCATATGATAGCAGATGAGGTGAATAGGCATTTATCTAATATTTAGTTTAACTTTCATTAGAATTGTTTGGATAGGTAATTCAGTGAGAACGTTTTTATAGATGTACTGAAAGCACACACTATAAAAACGAGCAAAATTTGGTATTGCCACAAACTTGAAGACTACAAATCTTATCTAGGTTTTTTACCAGTTAATTCTTGAAATTGAATTTTTGAACCTGTAAGTAAAGATTACTTTTCAATTCCTTTTTTGAGCTTTTCACTTTTATAAAGGTTTTTGGAGTTAAGGATATCTTAACTTTATCCAAAAAAAATTAGCAAGTTCTAATATTATCATAGTTGTAAACCGTTAATCATACCTTATTGAAAAACTAAGGATTGACTTAATCCGACAAGTTTACTAAGAATAGGCCATTCCTGACTGCTACAGTCAGGATTCGTTGTAAGGTTAATTTTTAGAGAAGGTAGTAATGATTGATTCAGAAAATAAGAGAGGAATGTCAGTAGGTGTAAATAGAGAACCTAAGCTAAATCCAAAGTCCCCGAACGAGAATCTATCAATTTCAATAAATAAGTTTGATGCCCTTGATTTAATAGGAAATTCAAACCGGGCAGTTATTAGTCTTGGATCGCAAGAATATATCTTGAGATTAACAAAGCAACACAAACTTATCCTTACAAAATAAAATCAAAAAAACGGCTAGCCCGAAATTCTGCAACTTAAGAAATCTTTCCAAATTAAGTGATGAGGACATGGTCAATATTCAAAGAAATAACTTGCTAGACACTTCTTCACCAAACCCCTCCGTAGAAACGCTTTTGCACGCATTTTTACCTCACAAATTTGTTGATCACACGCACGCCACACCTTTCCTGATACTAGCTAATCTTCCGAATGCTAAAGAAGTGTGCCGAGAAATCTTTGGTAATAAATTGGCTGTTGTCCCTTACATCATGCCAGGCTTTGATCTTGCGAAAAAGGCAGTACAAGTTTTTGAGCAAGATTCTACAGTAGAAGGGTTATTACTCCTTAATCATGGCCATTTTGCTTTTGGCGAAACTGCTAAGCAGAGTTATGAAAAAATAGTAAAGCATACAAACGCAGTAGCACACTATTTCAAGCTTAAAAAGCCCACCTCGATCGGGGAGAGACTCCCAGCAAAAGGAATCTATTTTCTGCCCACTTTAAGAGGCCTTATTGCACAACTTACACTTCCTAAAGAGGCTCCCATGCCAATCTTAAACTTGCGCAATAGCAAAAGTGTCCTGTCCTTTTTCAAAAGAAAGGATTTAAATGTTCTTGAAAAGCGTGGCATGGCCTCTCCAGATCATGTTCTGCGAACAAAAGGTAGACCACTCTTCCTGAGAACCGCAGATTTAACAAATGCTGGAATGAATAAGAAAGTTAGCGCCTTTAAAAACACTTATGAGAAATATTTTGAAAGGCAATCAAAGTGGGCCTCTGAATCTAAGACGATGTTAACCCCCGATCCAAAGCATGCTTGGATAGAAGGGATTGGTGTCTTGGGAATAGGAGCTAATGCCAAGTCTGCCTCAGCGGCAGCCGATCTGTCGGAGCAAAATCTTCGCGTCAGAGCTGTTGGAGAGGATTCAGGAGGGTTCTATCCCCTAAAAGAAAAGAACATGTTTGAGTGCGAATACTGGTCACTGGAGCAAGCTAAGCTGGGAAAGGGAAAAACTCCTCAGTTTCAAGGAAATGTAGTCGTAGTAACTGGTGGAGCAGGGACTATAGGTCTGGCAACAGCCAAAGCCTTTGCAAAACTTGGAGCTAATATTATCTTAGTTGATCAAAATAAAGATGCCTTGAAGAAAGCATCAAAAGAACTAGGCAAATGGCATGTGACATTCTCTTGCGATATTACAAAAAAAGGAAATGCAGAAAAAGTGATTGAGCAAGCTATCTGGAATTTTGGTGGAGTGGACATTTTGGTTTCTAATGCTGGAAATGCTACAAGTGGAGCTATGTTGGCCCTAGATGACAAAAAGCTTAGAAAGGCCTTTGAGCTAAATTTCTTTACTCATAAATCCTTTGCGATAGAAGCGGCCAAAGTGATGAAGCTACAGAATAGAGGAGGTCAAATACTCTTTAATATCTCTAAGCAGGCTATTAATCCAGGCGCTAACATGGGTGCCTACGGCCTACCAAAAGCAACGACTATGTTTTTAATGCGACAGCTAGCATTAGAATTAGGCAGTGACGGGATAAGAGTTAATGGAATTAACGCGGATCGAATACGGTCGGGTCTGTTAACCGATGACTTCATAAAAACCCGATCAAGTGCTCGAGGAATTAGTGAAGAAGTCTACATGCAAGGAAATTTACTTCAACAAGAAGTTGAGGCCAAACACGTCGCCGACGGGTTTATAGCTCTCGCCAAAATGGAGAGAACAACGGGGCATGTTTTAACAATTGACGGCGGAAATACGGCAGCAGAACTGCGATAAATTTTACCTAATTCTTAAGATTAGGCAAGTTAGGGTGACTCAACCTTTCGCGGATTCCAATAATCAAAAAACATTTTCCGTGTAAACGCTAGTAAAAAAAATCCCGTGAGGGTTAAGATAATCGTTGGGGCTGGCGCACTATCAAAAAAGAAACTTAAATAGATTCCTAGCAACATGGAAATCATGCATATCAATACCGACATCCAAAGCATCGCTGAAAATTTTTTTACAAGCAGAAAAGCTATAGCCCCCGGAGATATTAACAAACCTATAGCCAATATCAGACCCGTAGCGTGTAATGTGCTTACAACCGTTAGAGAGAGCAAGGACAATAAGCCATAGTATAATACAGTAATAGAAAGACCCAAGGATTTGGCCTGTATAGGATCAAAACAATACAGAAGTAAGTCCTTCCATTTTATGATGATAACTAGCGACACTCCCACCCCTAAGATTAAGACCTGCTTTATTTCGCCTACACCCACTCCAAGAATATTTCCAAACAAAATGTGATCCAAATGAATAGTACTATCCACGGATGCATATAAAACCAAACCTATTCCAAACATTCCAGAAAAGACTACTCCCATGATGGTATCCCTTTTCACACGGCAATTATCAGACAAAAATCCAGTTGAAATAGCGCATATAAGTCCAGCAACAAATGCACCAACAATAAGTGGTATCCCTAAGACATACGCTAGGACAATGCCAGGCAGCACAGCATGGCTTATAGCATCGCCCATCAGGGCCCAGCCTTTCATTACCAAAAAACACGATAGCAAGGCTGTGGGGATAGAAATTATAACCGAGATTATCAGCGCTTTGATCACAAAACTAAATTGAAATGGCAAAAGTATTGTATCAATATCTAACATTGGTTTTACACTTTTGAATTATTAAAGCTGTCATTCCTCATCAAGCTTAATTTTACCTAGTCGATTTTTTGCTGAGATAAATCCGTATTTTGGGGCCAATAAAAAAGTTAAAAGAAAAACAATAAGCTGAAGTGTAATAATAATGCCGCCAGTAGCACCATCCACAAAGTAGCTAACGTAAACCCCCAAAAAACAAGTTGAAGACCCAACTGCCACTGAAACCAAAATAAGATGCAAAAAGCGATTGCATAAAAGATAAGCTATAGCTCCAGGAGTTATAACCAGTCCGATTACAAGGAAAGCTCCCACCGTCTGCATAGCTGCAACCACTGAGGCTGATAATAACATAAAGAATACAACTTTGAGTAAACTTGGCCTAAGCCCTAACGTCCTTGCGTGATTTTCATCAAAAAATGTCACCAATAAATCTCGCCACTTAATTGTAAGTACTAACAAGGAAGCAAAACCAATTATAGCTAATTGAGTCGTATCTTCTGGAGTAATAGCTAAAATATTGCCCATGGTAATCGTTTGAATGGAAATAGACATGGGATATATCGAAATCATGAATAACCCCAATCCGAAAAAAGATGTGAAAATTATACCGATGACTACATCTATCTTGAGCCCCGATCGCTCAGATAAAAAAAGCATACTACCAGCTGCTAATCCCCCTGCTATAAAAGCCCCTAAAGCAAAGGGTAATCCCAAAACATAAGCACCAGCTACGCCAGGAACTACCGAATGTGAGAGGGCATCACCTATGAGAGACCAACCCTTGAGTATTAAAAAAGCCGAGAGGAAGGCACAAACTCCACCCACTAAAGAAGACACCCAGATAGCATTAACCATATAACTGTAATTGAATGGTTCAAGCAAATAGGCCATCATGTTTTTTTATCTACTTTTAGCGGAATATTTCCATACTGAACAAATGGACGTTCATCATCGGATAATATTGAAACTTCTCTAGAATCACCATCTTCATGCAGGTCGGTCCCTCCTATTGAAAAATGTCTCAGAACGCCTCCAAATGCTTTTTCTAGGTTCTGACTGGTGAACACTTCCTCCGTTAGCCCATAATTTAGGACTGTTCCCTTAATTAGTATAGTCCTATCACAAAATTCTGCAACAGACCCCAAATTATGTGTAGATACCAACATAATCCTTCCCTCGGCTCGAAATTCATTCAATAAAGAAATGATTTGATCCTCAGTTTTAACATCAATACCGCTAAAAGGTTCATCCAAAAGAATAATTTTTCCATTTTGAGCTATAGACCTAGCAAGGAACACGCGCTTCTTTTGTCCCCCTGACAACTCACCAATTTGACGATCCTCATAGTCGGCCATATTCACGCGATCTAGGGCCTCTTCAACTGCTAAATAATCCTGCCTGGACGGCTTTCGGAAAAAACCCATATGAGCATAACGGCCCATCATTACAGCATCCTTAACTAAGATAGGAAAGCTCCAATCAACCTCTTCAGCTTGGGGTACGTAAGATACCAAATTCTTCTTTAGTGCAATATTAACAGCGTGCCCCTTAATACTAATTATCCCTTCGGCTAAAGGTAAAAATCCCATTATGGCTTTAAAAAGAGTGGACTTCCCTGCACCATTAATTCCCACTAAGCCAGTGATAGTCTTATCTGGAATTTCAAAGCTTGTATTCCACAGTGCAGTGTGACCATTTCTATATTTGACTGTCACATTCTTAACCGTTATGCCCTGATGTAACGCTATTTCCATGCAATAATCTTCTGATACATTGTACAAAACTTCTGCGTAATTCTCTTTTTCATCTTTAGAAGATTTGTTTGGGAGATTATAATTTGTGTAGAGATCATTTAAATTTATTACTCCTCTAATTAATACTTAGTAAAAGCCCTTTTTCTATCGTACTGACAGTTACACGTAGTAAATCTAAATAGGTTGGAACTGGCCCACTTTTTTTACTAAGCGAATCTACATAAAGGGTACCCCCAAAATTGGCCCTAGTTTCCCTAACAACCTGCTTTGCTGGTGCATTATTTACTGTGCTTTCACAGAATACTGTTGGTATATTATTCTCTTTAACAGTGTCAATTACAGATCGCACTTGCTGTGGCGTTCCCACTTCATCGGCATTCATAGGCCAAAGATAGAGCTCTTTCATTCCAAAGTCTCTAGCAAGATAGCTAAATGCTCCCTCACATGTCACTAGCCAACGCTTGTCCTCTGGAATTTTAGAAATAGACGCCCGATATGGTTCTATGACCGATAGTAATTTTTTTTTGTAAATCTGCGCATTTTTTGCATACACTTTAGTGTTTTTGGAATCATAATAAGAAAATGCTTCAGAAATGTTATCAATATAAAGTAGGACCTCATTTAATCCCATCCAAGCATGAGGATTTGGTTTTCCGATATAGCTTCCTGAAGAAATCATTATAGGCACAATCTTGTCTGTCAAAGTAACCGCAGGAACTCCCTCCAAGTTTGAAAAAAATTGCTCAAACCAAAGCTCTAAATTCAAACCATTCCATAAAATCAAATCTGCATCATGAGCCCTTACAATGTCCTGAGGGGTTGGTTGATAGCCATGAATTTCAGCGCCAGGTTTTGTAATAGAAACAACTTCCGCAGTATCTCCTGCCACATTTGATGCTATGTCCGCTAATATTGTGAATGTAGTGACTACCTTCATTTTCTCCCCACAAAAAGCTGGCATAAATATTAGAATAAAAAAGCTAAAGGTAGCAGCAATCATCTTACAAAAATTAGGAAACATAAAATCTCATCTTTTAAAAGTTTGCAGCTTATTGTTAATGCAAATCACTCGCAACTGTCAATGAACCTCAAGGATCTATAAGGCTAAATATATTAACTTGGCGCGGTCAATTCTTTAGACCTTAATCACTCTTAATCGTATAATAACCTCTTTATTTCAGCTAACTTCTGTATAACCAAATCACTGTTTCCACGACTCTCAATATTCAGGCGAACTAGTGGCTCTGTATTTGAACATCTTAAGTTCATTCGCCAAGTATCAAAGGTAAGAGTCAAGCCGTCAAACTCTTCTTTGCTTAGGAAATCATCAGCATAATGACTTAAAACCCTCTGGATTGACCGGCCAGGTTCTTTAAGCTCAAAATTTATCTCTCCAGAACTAGGGAATCTAGCTTTTGGTGCTGCAACCAATTCTGAAAGAGTCTTACCAGTTCTACCCATTAGTTCAATAATCAATAACCATGGGATCATTCCACTATCACAATAGGCAAAATCCCGAAAATAGTGGTGAGCTGAGATTTCTCCACCATATAAGGCGACATTATCTCTCATGGATTGCTTTACGAAGGCATGCCCTGTCTTAGATCTTATTGCAATTCCACCATTCCTATCTACCACATCTTGAATATTCCAAACCACACGGGGGTCATGGACAATTTTTTCTCCTGGTTCCTTCAATAAAAACGTTTCAGCTAATAATCCTACGATGTATTGTCCGGGGATAAAATCTCCCTTCTCATCAAAGAAAAAGCACCGATCAAAATCACCATCAAATGCTATGCCAAGATTTGCATCCGCCTTAATAGTAAAATTTCTATTCTCTATATGATATTTAGACAGCAAGGGGTTGGGGATTCCATTAGGAAATGAGCCATCTGGCTCATGATAAACTTTTTCAAAAGTCAATTTATCTGTAACTTTCGAAAGCAAAGATTCAAGTTCATCAAATGTCGGACCAGCTGCACCATTCCCAAAATTAACCATAATCTTTAATTCAGGTAATAGACTCACATCAACAAATGTGAGTAGCTTTTTAGTATATGCTTTTTTTAATTCCTTACTCTTATCTAATTCAAATCCTTCTAATTTGGAATCATTAAACTGATTTGCT
>CACIIZ010000017.1 GCA_902586855.1 uncultured Alphaproteobacteria bacterium
AAACTAAGAAATAATGAGAAAGTGATTTCAGGTGCGAAAGTAGTTTCCTTTCCTGATCTTAGATGGAACAGATCTGACATTAAGACTACTCAACTGCTCTATGCGTCTATGAGCAAGCAAAAAGCATTGGATCAGGGAAGGGACGAAGCTTGGTTTGTAAAAAATGGTTTGGTAACTGAAGGTACTTCGAATAATGCCTTCATTATTTCAAAGCATGGAAAATTAGTTACTAGGTCTTTGTCTCAAGATATCTTGGCAGGAATTACTCGGGACTCTATTATAGAATTCTCAAAAAAAGCTGGCTATGTAGTGGAAGAAAAGGCTTTTTCATTGGTTGAAGCAAAGAACGCGCAAGAAGCCTTTGTTTCGTCTTCTACAATATTTATTATGCCCATAGTAGAGATAGACAATCATAAAATTGGGTCTGGCAGGCCTGGACAAAATACTTTGGAGCTGAGAGATATTTATGTCAAAAATATAATGAAAGACCTAATCTGAATGTGGATTGTTGTTCTTTTTCATCACTTTAACTACAATTTTTTCTGATCTTTTAGTTTGAAAATTTTTCTTCCACGTGCTGTAAGGCATGCCATATATTAACTCCCTTGCCTGCTCTTTTTCTATATTAAGCCCAATCTTTTTGGCTTCTTCAGTATACCATCGCGATAGACAATTCCGACAAAAACCAGCCAAGTGCATCAGATCCAGATTTTGCACGTCGGTTCTTTCTGACAAGTGATCTAATAGCCTCCTAAATGTGGCAGCCTCTAGGATATGATTATCTTCTTTATCCATTAAAATCACCTAACTGAGATCGATACAGATACTGTAATAGTCTGAAATAGTTTTTTCAAGAGTACTAGGTCATTTCCTTAAGAAGAGTACGGAATAGAATTTTTGTTTCTAAGATGCTTATTTACCACATGCTCTAGCTTTGTCTGAAACTGTCCAAAAAAGAGTTAATTTCTTAAATATTTGCACTATTGTCCCTCCAAATGGTTTATGGCAGATTCTAAGTAATGGTTGTGGCGAGGTTTTTGTGGCCGAAGGGTTAAGACGGAAAAGAAATGTTAAGATAGTGGCTACCTTAGGGCCAGCATCTAGTTCACAGGAAATAGTTGAAAAACTTTTTGAGGAAGGCGTAGATGTTTTCCGCCTTAATTTGAGCCATGGAACTCATGGTGAAATAAGAAAAAGACATTCAACTATTAGGAACGTAGAGAAAAAATTTGGAAGGCCAATTTGTATCTTAGCTGATCTTCAGGGACCGAAGTTGAGATGTGGGAAATTTGATGGACAAGAAGCTGAATTGATAGTCGGAAACTCATTTAGATTTGATAACAAGGATGAATTGGGAAATTGTCACAGAGTGACCCTGCCAAATTTTGAGGTCTTCAAAGGATTGCAAATTGGATCAAAAGTTCTGGTCAATGATGGAAAAATTCGTTTAGTAGTTAAGGCAACGGGCGATGATTTTGTAGAAACTGAAGTGGTTTTGGGAGGAATAGTTTCTGACCGGAAAGGTATTAATATCCCAGACCAAGTTTTACCGCTCTCGGCTCTATCAGAGAAGGACATGGAAGATTTAGAATTTGTTTGCTCATTGGGGATTGATTGGTTGGGGTTATCATTTGTTCAAAGGGCTTCTGACATTGGTCGCGCCAGAAAACTAATTAAAGGTAGGGCAGCGATATTGGCCAAGATTGAGAAGCCTTCGGCCGTTGAAGCTTTTGACGAGATTCTTGAGGAAACAGATGCAGTGATGGTAGCAAGGGGTGATCTTGGTGTAGAGTTGCCTATAGAAACATTACCCCCAATTCAGAAACGTCTAGTTAGGCAATGCCGAGCACATGGAAAGCCAGTCATAGTAGCCACGCAAATGATGGAGAGCATGATCAAATCGCCTGTTCCAACAAGAGCTGAAGTTTCAGATGTAGCGCAAGCCATTTATGAAGGGGCTGACGCGATTATGTTATCTGCGGAAAGCGCCGTTGGTCAATATCCAATAGAAGCAGTCAAGACGATGAACAGTATTGCTACTGAAGTAGAAAAAGAGAAAACCTACAGGCAAGTAATAGAAAGTTCACGAACACCACTAAAGAGGGGTGTATCTGATGCAATTACGGTTGCAGCTAGAGAAGTTGCTGAAACCACTAATGTAAAGGTAATTTGTTGTTTTACACATACTGGGACTACTGCAGCCTTGACCTCTAGGGAAAGGCCGCGTGTCCCTATAATTGCACTAACCCCTAAAATTGCGATAGCGAGACGTATAGCTCTTAACTGGGGCTTGCACTGTGTCGTAACTCAGGAAGTTAATAGATTTAAGATGGCTGTTGTTAATGCAGCAAAGGCCGCTAGATTATATGGCTTTGCGATGGATAAAGACAAGATAATTGTTATAGCAGGGGTACCTTTTAATGTGCCTGGAACGACAAATATTTTAAGAGTTGCACCAGCTGATGAAAAGAAAATTTTTGATGGGGAAATTAGTTAAAGATTTAAGCGTGCATAATCAAGCAACTGATAGTGAGACATCTTTTGACTTGCATATTTTATCAATTAAGAATAATAAAATTTTATATCACATAATCTTTCGTAAAATGGTAAGAAATAATGCCTAAGATGAAAACAAAATCGGGTGCGAAAAAGCGTTTCAAATCGACAGCCTCAGGATTGATCAAAGCCGCGCAGGCCGGAAAGAGACATGGAATGATAAAGAGATCAAGAAAGTTTATTAGAAATGCGCGTGGCACTACAACTCTTTCTAAGGCTGATGAAGGTATTGTTAAGACTTACATGCCGTATGCGAGATAAAGGATAGGAAGAAGAAATGTCAAGAGTTAGACCAGGTCCTGTTACTAGAGCTAGGCACAAGAAGGTATTGAAGGCTGCAAAAGGCTATTATGGTGCGAGAAGTAGAACTTTTCGGTCGGCTGCTCAAGCAGTAGATAAGGCATTGCAATATGCTACTCGAGATAGACGAGTAAGGAAAAGAACTTTTAGATCTCTATGGATACAAAGAATAAATGCTGCTGTACGGACTTTGGATTCAGAATGCAATTACAGCAAGTTTATAAGTGGAATTTCAAAGGCAGAAATTGAAATTGATCGAAAGATGCTTGCAGAACTGGCTGTCAGTGAGCCAGAGGCCTTTAAAAAAATATTTGAGATTGTTCGGTCAAAATTAGCATAGAATTCTTTAGAGATATATTTGCGAATAATAGTTCGAAAGGTTGTCAATCTTAATAAAGGCTGAAACTTAAGGACTTTTCTCAGGTTATGAAATAGCAGATTTTTAATGGATAGATCTTAATTGCGAATGTTTTTTGGTACTTGGCATGGACGATATAAATGAAATAGAGAATAGTTATCGAAATGCAATCTCATCCGCGGCATCTTTAGGTGACTTAGAAAAAATCAGGGTTAAAGGACTAGGTAAAAAAGGTGAACTAACCGAACTTATGAAGTCCATTGGTTCTATGGAAGAAGCTGAGAGAAGAAGCAAAGCCCCAAAACTAAATGCACTTAAGTCCAGGATTATTGGAGAGATAGAAAAGAAAAAGGAACTTATCACTGAAGATGAAATTAAAAAAAGTACTAATGAGGAATGGCTTGACATTTCTAGACCTACAAGACCTTCTCAAAATGGAAAAATACATCCTATAAGTCAGGTTACTGACGAAGTTGTAGAGATTTTTTCTGATCTTGGGTTTTCTATCGCGGAGGGTCCTCAGGTTGAAAGCGACTGGTACAACTTTGATGCACTAAATATCCCACCTGAACATCCTGCCAGACAAGAGTTTGATACGTTTTATGTCAACTCAAATTCTGACTCAGAATCTCCACCACATGTTTTGAGAACTCATACAAGTCCAGTACAGATTCGTCACATGGAGAAAAAAGGAGGAGTACCTTGTAGAATAATAGTACCTGGAAAAGTTTTCCGTTCAGATTATGACCAGACCCATACGCCAATGTTTAATCAATTAGAAGGTCTTGCCATTGATGAGGATCTCACGATGAGTCATTTGAAGTGGACCCTAGAGGAATTTTGTAGTAAATTTTTTGAAGTACCTGACTTAGAATTAAGGTTTAGGGCTAGCCATTTTCCTTTCACCGAACCTAGTGCTGAGGTGGATATCAGGTGCTCTTGGGAAGACAACATTCTAAAACTCGGACAGGGCGATAGTTGGTTAGAGATTTTAGGGTCAGGAATGGTGCACCCAAAAGTTCTTTCAGCTTGTAACGTTGATCCAAATTATTTTCAGGGTTTTGCCTTTGGTATGGGAATAGATAGATTAGCCATGCTTAAATATGGTATCCCAGACTTACGCTCATTTTTTGAAGGAGATGTTCGGTGGTTAGATCATTACGGATTTGACCCACTTGATAAACCTTCAATTCGGAGCATTTTATCATAAATCTGTTGACGCAATTATCAGGATGATATGAAGTGAAATTTTCAGTTGATTGGTTAAAAACTTACTTAGAATATGACGGCAAGATCAATGTCATACTGGATGCCCTCAATGATTTAGGTTTAGAAGTAGAACGTGTTGTTGATCCAACTGAAAATTTTTCAAATTTTGTGGTTGGTAAAATCATCCATGAAGAAAAGCACCCTAATGCTGACAAATTGAAGATATGTTCTGTCGACATAGGTAATGAGAAAAAGCAAATAGTTTGTGGTGCTCCTAATGTGAAAAGTGGAATGGGGGTGGTGGTGGCATTACCTGGTACATTTATTCCGGGATTGGAAAAGAAAATCTCCATTGGAAGGATTAGGGATATTGAGAGTTATGGGATGATATGCTCAGAATTTGAACTTAATTTGTCAGAGGAGCATGATGGGATCATCTGTTTAGATCGACCAAATGTTGGTGGAACTTTTACAGAATGGCTTAAGATTAATGATCCTGGTAAAATTGACCCAGTCATTGAGATTGCTATTACCCCAAATCGGCCTGATGCTCTAGGTGTTCGAGGCATAGCAAGGGATCTCTCAGCAAAAGGTATAGGTGAATTCTTTGAAAGAAAACCCAATGATATTGCTTATGATAATGAAAGCCCTATTACTGTCTCTTTAGAAAGAGATGTGTCTGAGAAGGATTGCCCCTATTTTGTAGGTCGGTATATTGAGGACGTAAAAAATCATGTTTCGCCACCGTGGTTGCTAAAGAGACTAAATTCCATTGATCTTCGACCAATCTCTAGTCTGGTGGATTTAACAAATTTTTTAACTTTTGACAGTGCCCGTCCCCTTCATGCATTTGACGCTGACAAACTAGCAGGTAATTTGTGTGTTCGAAAAGCATTCCCAGGGGAAGAGATTGAAGCACTGGATGGAAAAATTTATAAGCTGGATAAAACTATGACGGTTATTGCTGATGAAAAAAGAGTTCAGGCGATAGGTGGTATTATTGGAGGAATGTCCAGTGGTTGCACCGAAAGCACTAAAAATGTTTTTATTGAATCAGCATATTTTGATCCAATTTCTACTGCAATGACTGGGAGAAAGCTGGGCTTGATTACCGACGCAAGATACCGCTTTGAAAGGGGTGTGGATCCATCTTTTACCCTCCCAGGTATTGAACTTTATACGGAATTAGCTGTAAATCACTGTGGTGGTAAGCCGTCTAAGTTAGTTTTCTCAGGAGAAAACCCCTATAAACCTACTTCAATCATGCTAGGAGAAGATAAGGTAAGAAAGGTGACTGGTGTAACTGTCCCTAAGCGAAGACAATTAGATATCTTAGGCAAATTAGGTTTTATAATTGATAAAAAAACTAAGTCAATTAGTGTTCAAGCACCTAGCTGGAGACCTGATATTGGAGGGGAAATCGACCTAGTGGAAGAGATCATCAGAGTAGAGTCACTAGATGAATTAGTAGCCACTCCTCTACCTGTAATAAACTCTCGAGAAAGAGTATTTGAGCAAAATACTATAAGACGAAAAGCCAATAAAATAAGACGTTACTTGGCTTCCCAAGGCCTTAGAGAATGCATAAGTTATAGCTTCATAGACGAAGCAAACGCAAACTTATTTGGAGAAGGTAAAGAAGAAGTCACTTTGATGAATTCTATCAGCTCCGAAATGACTCATTTACGGCCTTCTTTATTTCCGGGACTTCTCATGGGAGCAAAAAAAAATCAGGCAAGAGGGCTTAAAGATTTTTCTAGCTTTGAAATAGGCGAGGTATTCCTTGGTTCTGAACCAGCGCAGGAAAATCTAGAGATTAGTGGCATTTTTGTAGGATGCGATCAAGAAAGAAATGCATTCCAAGATAGGAGATTTTTTGATGTTTTTGATGCAAAGTTATGTGTTGAAGGTGCTTTGACATATCTTGGTATTAGGCTTGATAGTCTACAGCTAGATCGACAGGTCCCAAATTTCTTTCACCCAAACAAATCAGCTCTTGTTAAATTAGGAAAGTTTAAGGTTCTAGGAGCATTTGGAGAGCTACATCCTAGTGTGTCCCTAAAAATGGGAATAAAGCAATGTCCTGTGATATTTTCCATTTTTCCTGAACAGATTCCTGATACTAAAGGGAAATATAAAAGAGCAAGCTTAGATTATTCCGATTACCCTTCGGTAGTACGTGATTTTGCATTTGTTATTAAGGAAGATTTTGAGGTTCAAAATATCATAAATAGTGTTAAGAAAATTGATAGAGAACTGATAAAGGGAGTAAAGCTTTTTGATGTATTTGAAGGTTCTCAAGCTCACCAACAAGTGGGGTTGGGGAACAAATCAATAGCATTTGAAGTTTTAATTCAACCTAAAGATAGAACCTTAGGGGATACAGAAATTGAGTTACTTTGTGAAAAAATAATTATGAAAGTTAATGACGTGTCTGGAGGTTCTTTAAGATAATTTACTCTATCAAGTTAAAATTAAAATTTTTAGGTCCCATAGTTTATGAAAATAATTTCATAGTTTTTAGTCCCGCCCGGAGATTTGACCTCAACACTATCGCCCGTGTCTTTCCCTATTAACGCTCTTGCTAATGGAGACTTGACATTTAATTTATTTTTTTCGATGTCGGCTTCTGGTTCTCCTACGATCTGAAAAGTTCGTTCTTCTTCTGAATCTTCATCTAATATGGTAACAGTGGCAGAAAACTTAATGCTACCGGATAGTTTTTTAGGATCAATTACCTCAGCTAAGCTGATGATACCTTCTAATTCTTTTATTCTTCCTTCAATGAAAGATTGTTTTTCACGTGCGGCATGATATTCGGCATTTTCTGATAGATCACCGTGCTCACGTGCCTCTGCAATGGCTTTTATTACACTGGGCCGTTCTTTTGATTTTAGTTGCTTTAATTCAGTATTAAGCGTTTCATAACCTTGTAAAGTCAATGGAATTTTATCCATATGTTTCTCCAACTTACTTCTTGCTTTCTAGGTAATTTTATCAAATAGCAAAACTAGGTAAAACTAAATTATTGAAAATTTTGAATATCCATGCACACCCCCGTTGGTAATTTGTGGTATTTGATTGCTTTCCAACGTAAGAGCCCTTTTGGCCCTTTTATTTGGCTAATTTTATAATTATACTTAACCATAAAACTAAGGCTAAATTTGTTTGTCTGTCAAGGAAGCTATTTTAGGAGATATTAATGCCCGAATTTGAGAGGGAATCTGTCGATTATGATGTTGTCATAGTAGGCGCCGGTCCCGCAGGTCTTTCTGCGGCTATAAAGTTGAAGCAGCTTGATCCAGGATTGCAGGTAGTAGTTTTAGAAAAGGGTGCTGAAGTTGGATCGCATATCATATCTGGAGCTGTTTTGGACCCCAGTGGTTTAAACAAGCTTTTTCCAAATTGGAGAGAAAAAGATGTCCCCATCCGCACTGGTGTTTCTAATGATAAGTTTTATTTGCTCGGACCAGCTGGAGGGATCCGAGTACCAAATTTTATGATGCCTCCATTAATGTCAAATGAGGGAAATTATATTGTTTCAATGTCCCAAGTGTGCCGATGGTTATCCCTGGAGGCAGAGGCTCTAGGCGTAGAAATATTCCCAGGGATGGCATGTTCAGAGTTAATTTTTGGAAAAGATAACCAAGTCAAAGGGGTAATTGCTGGAGAGTTTGGCAAGAATGAAGATGGTAAACCTGGTAGAATGTATGAACCGGGGATGGAAATAATTGGAAAATATATTTGTCTGGGAGAGGGGGTTAGGGGCTCTTTATCTAAGCAGGTGATTTCAAAATACAATTTATCTCTCGAGTCAGATGTACCCAAGTATGGGATAGGGATGAAAGAAGTTTGGGAAATTAAACCTGAGAATCATAATGAAGGGGAGGTTTTGCATACCATGGGATGGCCTTTGGGGAATAGCGTTGGAGGCGGATCCTTTCTATATCATGCTGACAAGAGTCAATTATATATTGGTTTTGTTGTGCATTTGAATTATGCAAATCCCTTCCTGTTCCCGTATAAAGAGTTTCAGAAGTTCAAACACCATCCGATGATAAAAAAAATCTTGATGGGGGGAAAAAGAATAGAATATGGTGCTAGAGCAATCAGCGAAGGTGGGTTGCAGTCAATTCCCAAGATGTATTTTCCTGGAGGAGTACTTTTAGGTTGTTCGGCAGGATTGGTAAATGTGCCAAGAATCAAGGGTAATCATAATGCAATGCTGTCTGGTATTAGTGCCGCAGAGTCTATTTATACAGCTTTGCAGTCTGGTCGAGCAAATGATGAGTTGAATGATTATGAGCATAAAATCAAATCGGGAATAGTGTTCAAGGATTTAATGCCTGTAAGGAACGTAAAACCACTATGGTCTCGCTTCGGACTATTCTTAGGTATTGCATTGGGAGCCTTAGATATGTGGATTGCAAATATTTTGGGAGTAAATTTATTTGGAACTTTGAAACATAAGTTGGCAGATCATGAGACGCTGAAAAATGTTTCAAATTGTAATGCCATTAATTATCCAAAGCCTGATGGTAAGATCAGCTTTGAACGTCTCGAAAATATAAGTTTTTCTGGTACCTCCCATGGGGATGGCCAACCTTCTCATCTAACTTTAGGTGACCCTTCCATACCAATTGATCACAATTTACCTTTGTATGATGAACCTGCACAACGTTATTGCCCAGCTGGAGTATATGAGATTATCAGTGAGGGAGATGAGTCAATCCCAAGATTCCAAGTAAACTATCAGAATTGTGTACATTGCAAAACATGCGATATAAAGGATCCTAGTCAAAACATCACCTGGAAAACACCACAGGGTGGGGAGGGACCGAATTACTCCCATATGTGATGAAATTGCTTTTTTTGCGTTAATTTTCTTTTGTTATACTGGTTTGCAAAATGTTTAGATGGTTTTTAATCTTTTCACTAGCTTTTATCGCTAGTAATTTTTCCACCCAAGTTAGTGGCTCTATTGCAGGAGCTTTCTTGGCGTCTCGTTTCTCTGCTTCAGTTAATGATTTTGATAAATCAGCTATGTATACTGTTGCCATGATCAGAAAGGGAAACAATCAACCTGAGGTCTATAATGACGCTCTGCTATTTTTAATTGCTGCAGGTAAATTTGAAGACGCATACGTTCAGGCTGACCAAATGGTTAGATTAGGGATTAAATCACCAGCTTTAGGATTAGCTTTAGTAATTAGAAAGATAAAACAGAAGCAATTTGATGAAGCTATTGAACTTATAGAGAGGTACAAAGGACAGTTACCTGATGTCTTGAAAACTTCGATGAAAGGGTGGATTTTTTTTCAAAAAGGAAACTGGGATGCGGTTGAGAGGGAATTTGGAAAATTCTCGACTTCAAATTTAAATTTTGATCTTGGATCTTACTATTTGGCCATTGCTTATGCCCAAAGGGGAAATTATGCTAAGTCGCTGGAAATAATTGGAAAAAATATAGAAACATTGGAACCAGTCGGGAAAAACTATGAACTTTTTAGAGCCAATTTGTTTGATTTAGCGGAAGATTCGGTTACTGCTAAACTATTATTGGCAAATAGTATAAGAAACAGTTTGGACAGGCTAACTTTGAAGCAATTATATATAAAGATAAGAGAAGGGGAAGTGACTAAACTGAATGTTTTTAAGACCCCAAATTCTGGTATTGCGGATACCTTGATCCTTTTTGCTGAGGGAGGAGATAGAGAATCGAATGAAAACTTGATTAAAATTTTTTATTGTCAGCTTGCTAAGTTTGTTTCAAATGATGAAGCACGATTTAATATCAGACTGGCAAAGGCATTCGCAGAAGGTAAAAATCTAGAAAAGGCAATTGAAACCCTTGAGTCGGTTGATAAATCAGATCTTTTTTATCCAGAGTCAAAACTGATGCTTGCAGAGTTTTTGACCGAATCTTTTAAAGAGAAGCAGGCTGTCGATGAACTAAAAGATCTTATGGATTATGGCATAAGAAATTTTGAAGTTTATGAGTCTTTGGGGAATGCTTATAGGCATGGCGAAGAGTTCAAACTTGCTAACATAGCCTATTCTGAAGCGCTGAAATCTACTGATAAGTTGAAATTTGATGATAAGAATTTGTGGCTGACCTATTTTTTTAGAGGGATAGCTAGGGAACAAATGAAGGATTATGAGAGGGCTATGGATGACTTACGGAAAGCGCTAGAATTCGTGCCTGAGCAACCTCAGGTTTTGAATTATCTTGGTTACATGCTTATCGAAAGGCGAGAAAATTTAGATGAAGCGTTAAAAATGATTGAGTTAGCTATCAAGAAAAGCCCACAAAGTGGTTATATAGTAGATTCTTTGGCATGGGGCTTATACCAATTGGGACGATATTACGAGGCCGTTGTCCCAATGGAGAAGGCCATCAGTTTAGAGCCTGAGGATCCCATTGTTAATGACCATTTTGGTGATATTTTATGGAAAGTAGGTAGAAGAAGAGAAGCATATTTTCAATGGAAGCGTGCTCTTTTATTTGACCCTGACGAAGAATTACTCTTAAGAATACAGGAAAAACTGAAGGAGGGTTTGACAGATTCTTTAGGTGATTAATTTCTTAAAGAAGATTTAGTTAAAATGAGAAAAAAAAGAATTTTTTCAGAGCTTTCCCGAGCTAAAGTGAATCTTTCACTACATGTAGTTGGTCGCAGATCTAACGGTTACCATAACCTCGATAGCCTGGTAGCATTCCCACGGCTTGGGGATGAGATTTATATAAAAGCTGCCGATAGTATAGATTTGACTATAGTGGGAAGGCTTTCCAATCACCTGAAAGTTAAAGAAAATATAATTTTGAGTGCTATTGAGCTTTTAAAGCCCCAGGGGCTCGGTGCTGCAATCACTCTGAGCAAAGACATCCCTATATCTGCGGGCCTTGGAGGAGGTTCTTCGAATGCGGCAGTAGTCTTGAAAATACTTACGCAGTTGTGGAATAAATCTTTACCTCCTATTGATGAGATTATTTCCGTAGGCTCTGATATTCCAGTTTGTTTGAACTGGTACTTGCAAAGAATGCAAGGTATAGGGGATAGATTAGAAAAAATAGATGAACCTCCTGTTATGTGGATCTTATTAGCTAATAATGGGGAACAGGTCCCCACTAGATTAGTCTTTGAATCGCTTAAAAACTACGAAAAAGGGGGGTTAGGAACTGTTCCAATTTTCAAAACACGAGAGATTTTTTTAGAATATTTGCTTTTTCAACGTAATGATCTAGAAACAACAACTCTAAAAATTTTTCCACAAATAAGAAGTTTGTTAGATGCGATCAAAAGTACGGCGGGATGCGGCATTTCTCGAATGTCGGGATCAGGTGCCACTTGCTATGGACTTTTTTTCAAAGAACCCGATGTGCAACAAGCTAGCAAAGACTTAGCTAAGATTTTCCCAAACGCTTGGATAAGGGTGGCAGAACTCTTTTCATGAAGAGCGTTTAACAATTGACTTACTCATTTTTTCTAGCAAGTTTGTGATATTGTTCTTCGGTAGCTTTTTCAAGCATTCATTGGCTGTTAGGGCCCATTTAAGGGCAGTCTTTTTTGTTTCTTCTAGTGTTTTGTATTTTTCCATTATCTGGACAACTTTAGAGAAATCTTCTGAATCTCGTTCTTCTTTGATGAGCGTATTTTTTATGAACTCTTTTTCTTGATGATCAGATTTTCTTAAAGCGGATATTAAGGGAAAAGTCAGTTTGGCATTATTGAAATCATCACCAAGGGCTTTCCCCATCTGAGAAGGTCTCCCTTTATAATCAAGGTAATCATCTATTAATTGAAAGCTTAAACCAATAGCTCTTCCATACGTTGCAAAATTTTCAATATGTGTGGTATTTTCTGTTGTAAGCATTGCTCCTGTTTTAGTTGCTGCCGAAAAGAGAGCGGCAGTTTTTCCATCTATTATTTTCATATATGTTGGAATTAGGATATTTACGTTTTTCACTTGTGATAACTGCAAAACTTCACTTTCCGCAATTATTGCTGAGGTATTGGCCAAAACTTGCAAAATTTCAATAGAACCTGTAGAAACCATTAATTGAAAAGCCCGAGAGAATAAAAAGTCTCCAACAAGTATAGACGATTGATTATTCCAAAGCACGTTTGCTGTTTTTTTTCCTCGGCGGGTGGAACTATCATCAACCACGTCATCATGCAGGAGTGTTGCAGTGTGGATGAACTCTATACTGGCTGCCAACATTATGTGTTTATCCTTTCCATAACCTAAGGCGCGGGCAGTAGCTAGACAGAGCAGTGGACGCAATTTTTTGCCACCGGCTGAAAAGATATGGTTTGAGATTTCTGGGATTCTGGGTGCACTTTCTGATGCCATCATGCTCTCAATGATTTTATTCATTGCATGTAAATCATCTTGTAAGGACGCTTGGAGTTCAGTTATGGGATCTACGGAGCTCATTTATTTGTTTAAGTTTACATAAAAGGGTGATGATTTCCATGATCTTAACATACATATTTCTCATATAACTATTTAATCACAAAATTTTAGATTCTTTTTTAAAATTCTCATGATTTTATTTTAAAAAAGTTTCATTAAATTAATGTAGATGTTAGATGGTGAGTGATTATTTAACTTAACTAAAAAGAAACACCTCATGGAAAAAAGTGATAAACAATTTTCTGACGATGCTTTTTTGGGGGGGAAATTGAGACTGCTACAACCAAAAAATGGGTTTAGGGCTGGTATTGACTCTGTCTTATTAGCTTCTACTGTTCCTGCTGTTCCTGGTGATATGGTATTGGATATTGGGACTGGCGTGGGTACAGTTCTATTTTGTCTTATGAAAAGAGTATCTGGTCTGCAAGCTGTGGGCATTGAAATTCAGGAGGAGTATCATACTCTTGCAGTTAGAAACGCTAAGAAAAATAAGTTACCAGCTAAAATCTTGTTAGGGGATTTTGAATCCCTAGAAAATGGTCTAACTAATTGCGCATTCGACCAAATTTTCTTTAATCCACCTTATTATACTGAGCATAGTTATAAAAAAGGGGGCAATCCTGGTAAGGAATTGGCAAGTGTTGAAAAACCCGACATGCTCAAAAAAATGTTAGAATTTTCTCTAAGACGGTGTAAGCCATATGGACACATTACTTTAATCAATCGGCCTGCAAAGTTAGGTGAAATTCTATCAGTCTTGGAGGGAGAAGCAGGGGATATAAAGATTTTACCAATACTTAGTTCGGGTAGAAACTCGGCTTTAAGAATAATTATTAGAGCTAGGAAATCTGCAAAGGGGGAAACCAATTTATTAGAAGGATTAAATTTGTTTGAAAATGAAATGGGCAGAGTAGATAATAAAAATTACTCGCTACAACTATTAGATGTCTTGGAACAAGGTATGTCTTTGAGTTTCTAACTATTTTAATTGCATGGAAGTTGATTTAGGGTCATAATTAATTGTGTCGAGGTTTGGGGACATCATGGACATAGGAGGTTTCGATGACTTTGGAGGCGTATTTGAGCGAGTTAAAAAGAAAACATGCTAAGTTATCAGGATTAGTAGACAGCGAGCAAAGAAGACCAGCTCCAAATTTTGTTACTCTGACTGAGCTGAAGAAGAAGAAATTATATATTAAGCAGGAGATTTCAAAGGCTTTGGATAACAAATAAGTCTTTTTATATCATAATCCATAGGGTTTTTGTGTTCAAATTTGTCTAAGCTAAATTGATTGCCCGAAGGAGTGATTTAAAAACCTTTGAGTTTTCTGGATCTATTTCCAAGCTTAAAAGGGCTTTTTCACACACTTCTTTTGGTATTGTCTCTCCCATTCTCTTTTGTATTAAATCTCGAAGCAAAGATTTAGAAAATTCGGGATGACTTTGAACTGAAATGGTACTGGGATTGTTTTTGTTTCCATATGCTAACACAGCATGTGGACAAAAAGATGAACCATAAATGGAAACAGAGTTTTTGGGTGGTATTATTACCTGATCTTGGTGGCTCGCATAACCAGAAAAATATCCTCCAAGCTTTTTTGCCCATTTTGGGTATTCTAATTGATCATATCTATGAACACCTACACCCCATCCCTTCCGGGACTTTTTAACGGTACCACCCATGGCTTCAGCTATTATCTGGTGTCCAAAGCATATTCCTATCAAGGGGATTTGTTCTTCAGAAATTTCCTTTATAAACTCTTTGAGTTTTGGGATCCACTTCAGTTTGTCATATACGCCATATGAAGAACCAGTGATTATCCATAAGTCAGCCTCACGCGGATTGGTAGGCACAGACGATTTTGTGAGTTCATGTGTAGTTAAGTCATGTACGATACTTAATTGTTCAAATAGATTACAAAACATTAAAGTATAGTTTCCAAATTTTTTCTCTAAGGTCTCAGGTAATTTACCGGTTTCTAAAATGGAAACTTTCATTCTTTGGTTTTTCAAGTTAGGTGTGCACATAGAGAACGGGACTTTCTGATAGGATTATATTACATACTTAAACTTTTAAAGAATTCAATTACTTCAGGTTTAAACCAGTCAATTGGTCCTACCAATCGAGCGATTTCTTGACCATTCGGTGAAATCAAAATTGTGGATGGTAAACCAAAAACACCCAATTTTGTTGCCGAAGCACCCCTGACATCTCTAAAGTTTTCGAGATGCAAGATCATATTCTTTGAAAAAAAATCCATAATTTTCTTTTGGCTATTCCTTCCTGTTGCAATGGTAATAATCCTTAGGTCGTCTAAATTGAATAGCGATTGCAGTTTGTCCAAAGATGGCATTTCCTCGACACAAGGTGCACACCACGTAGCCCAAAAATTAATAAGGATGAACCCATGTTCCTGTTTCATCAAATCAATTTCAATTTCCTCATCTGATAAGACAAAGAGTGTTTTGATTGTCACAGGCATAGTGTGAAAAGAAAACTTTTTCATTTCTCCTGCTATAGACTCCGAGTTTATTGTAGTATTTTTACTAACTGAAGAAAACGAGGGATTTGCAAACATGAAGCTGTGAGCGTATACCAGAAGAAGAATTGTAAATCTCATGTTTTGCCGGTTCTTACATCTTTAAAATTGATCTAGAGGCTATTATGGCGAAAAATACAGAAAGAAAAGTAAACACCATGTGGGGAGGTAGGTTTTTTTCGGAGCCTAGTAATACCATGGAGAAAATTAACTCGTCAATAGGGATTGACCACCGTTTGGCTGGTCAGGATATAAAGGGCTCAATTGCTCATGTAAAAATGCTCGCTCACCAAGAAATAATCCCGAGAGAGGTGTCGGAAACTATTATTGATGGATTGAAAACGATAGAAAACGAAATAATGGCTGGAGAATTCAAATTTGAAGTTAGCCTTGAAGATGTTCATATGAACATAGAAAATAGACTCCACGATTTGGTAGGGTCAGATGCGGGTTTTTTGCACACAGCGCGATCTAGAAATGATCAAGTTGCCACTGATTTTCGAATGTGGATTCGAGAAAGTTTAGATGAATTAGTGATGTTAATTTCAAGATGCATGATGGCGTTTCTGGGGATTGCTGAAAATCATTATGACACAATCATGCCCGGATTTACCCATATGCAATCAGCCCAGCCAATAACGCTTGGTCATCACATGCTTGCATATGTTGAAATGCTCTCAAGGGATAAGGAGCGATTTGGTGAGGCAAGAAACAGGCTAAATGAATGTCCTTTGGGTGCAGCTGCTTTGGCTGGGACATCATTCCCAATAGATCGTTTCATGACTGCGCAAGCTCTTGGATTTGATAAACCTATGGCTAACAGTATCGATGCGGTTTCAGATAGGGATTTTGCTTTAGATTTTGTTTCAGGAGCTGCCATTTGTGCAACACATTTAAGTAGATTTGCCGAGGAATTGGTAATCTGGTCCAGTGATCAATTTCGTTTTATTCAGATTTCTGAAAGTTTTTCAACTGGCTCATCAATCATGCCGCAAAAGAGGAATCCAGATGCTGCAGAGCTAATAAGGGCAAAGGTTTCTTTAATTTCTGGAGGATTGGTATCTTTGTTAACTCTTTTAAAAGGATTACCCTTGGCTTATTCTAAGGATTTGCAAGAAGATAAAGAAATAATTTTCAGAGTTCATGATAATTTGTGTCTACTTTTAAACGTGATGGCTGAAATGCTTCCAGAGATCAAGGTGAATAAAGAAGTTTTGAAGGATTCAGCTTCTTCCAAGTTTATTACTGCAACGGATTTGGCAGATTATCTGGTGTCGAATTTCAAATACAGTTTTCGCCAATCTCATCATGCTGTTGGGGAATTAGTTCGAAAAGCAGAAAATTTGGGGTGTGATCTTAAAGACTTAGACATTAATCACTTTAAAGAAATAGAACCCAATATAGATGATGGCATATTTGAAGTGCTTGCAGTAAGACATTCGATCAAATCAAGAAAATCCTATGGTGGTACTGACCCATCTCAAGTGAAAGCCAGAATCACGGAATGGAAAAAGAGGTTGACGTGAAAAAGAAGGTACTTTTTTTTATTGCACTAAGTTTTACGTTATGTTGTTGTGGCGTTAAAGGTGATCCAACAAAAGCTCAAAATAAACTGGTGGAAAGTCAAATAGTTTTGAAATAGGGTATTGTATTCTTTTATGCTTAATTAAAATCCAAAATCTATTATGTTGAACACGCGCTTGGCAAAAAGAAGTAATTACTTTGAGTTTCGAAACAACATTTTGCATGTAGAGGGAGTGTCAGTACTTGAATTGGCACAATCCGTAAAAACCCCGTTTTATGTTTATTCCGTAGCGGTCCTTGAGGAGAGTTATAATGCTTTGGCAAATAGCCTGCGTGGTTTAAATCATTCTATTTACTTCTCTGTTAAGTCAAATTCCAATGTTGCCGTATTGAGAGTGTTATCCCTCCAAGGAGCGGGTATGGATGTAGTATCAGGAGGGGAATATTTAAGAGCACGGAAGGCCAATGTTCCAGGCGAAAAGATTGTTTTCTCAGGTGTAGGTAAAACATCTGAGGAGATGAGATTGGCTTTGGAACAGGGTATAAGGCAGTTTAATATTGAAAGTATACCTGAACTCTTTCAATTAAATTTGGTAGCCTTGGGAATGAGTAAGGTAGCGCCTGTTTCTATAAGAGTTAATCCGGATGTGGATGCTAAAACACATCAAAAAATAATGACGGGAATGTCAGACAATAAGTTTGGTATTCCAATAGTGCGTGCCGAAGAAGTTTATCAAATCGCGAGAGACCTGGAGGGTATTTCAGTAGTTGGAGTGGACATGCATATTGGCAGTCAAATAACTAATTTAGCTCCTTTTCAGAAGGCTTTCAACAAGACAGTAGATTTAGTCAATTCTCTTAGAAATTTAGGACATGACATCAAAAGAGTCGATATTGGTGGAGGGCTAGGAATTTCATATTCTAGAGACCAGGATGATCCAATATCTTCTGAAGATTTTTCTCAGATGTTATTATCAAAATTTGGAGATATGGATCTCGAAATTCAAATTGAGCCAGGACGATATATTTCTGGAAACGCTGGTATTTTAATTAGTTCAGTGATTTATCTAAAAGAGGATTCAGACAAAAACTTTCTAATAATAGATGCTGGAATGAACGACCTGATTAGACCAGCATTATACGATGCTAAGCACGAGTTTATTCTAGTGGATTCAAGTTCAGATGGGAAAACTGCAATTGAAGTTGATATTGTTGGACCCATTTGTGAAAGTTCAGATATTTTTTCAAAACGAGAAGTTCTGCCAAGGCTTAAGCCTGGAAATTTAGTTGCTATTTGCTCTGCAGGAGCGTACGGGGCTGTTATGGCTTCAGAATACAACACACGGCCTCTAATACCTGAATTGTTAGTCACTGGAAACATTTATTCCATCATAAGGCATCGACCCAAAACGGTGGATATAATTGATCGAGACCTAATTCCATATTGGTTGCGTTAGTTTCCAGGGAAATCCTGGAAAAAGAGATAGTTCTTTATCACTATGATGTAATTTTGAATTTGATCAATTAATATATCAGTAGTGGTTAAAAAGATTGTCAAATGTTCATGATATCTTGGGTCAAGCATATTTATAAGGTTTCTATTGGTGTATAAAATTAAGCCAGTTAATATGAATACGCTTATTAAGGAAAAACCCACGAAGGTTTTGTTTAATTTTCTCTCGGTTATATTTTTTGCCTCCAGTTCTTTTTTCTCTTGTGGCAAAGGGACCCCAATTTCTTCACTTTCATCATTTTTGTTAGGGTCGAGAGATTTGTTGTCATATGGTGATAACTGATTTTCTTGAAGCTCTCCCATTGCTAATACACTAAGTAGGTCTTTTTCATCAGCCCGATTAATAGAGGGACTGACTTTTTGACCAAGTAGAATATCCTCGGTTTTCGTTAAATTTAGAGAGGCCCTTATAGAATCTTGACGTATTTTAATTTGATCAATGAAATCTTTTAGTTCTTTGGTTTTTTCTTTTTTCCCGGTTGGATATTGAACCCAGAGAGATTTGCAAACAAAGCACTGAACCTTTCTCCCATTTTTTAGAATATGTTTCTGGTCGACGTTATAACCAGAATGGCATTTTGGGCAAATGATCTTCATATGGTTATAAAATCTTTCTGCCAGTATTAAGGATTAAGAGTTCGCTATAGTACCAGTGATTAAGTTATAAAATATATAAAAAAAAGACCTTGGATTTGCTCACTTGAAATCAATAAAATCTCTTCATTATATTGCTTTTGTAACTTTATTATATCATCTTGTCGTTTGATTACAAAATAAATAAAGGTTTAACGAAAAATGAATTTTTTGATGTCTTACCTTAGGGGTATGTTTAGTGATACTCTCATTTATTTGTCTATGTTAGTACTGGGGGTCATTGGCTTACCCTTTTCTTTGGTTTCCAAGAGATACGCTTATGCTTTCATAAAACTTTACTGCAGGACATGTTTTTTGATTTTACGTGTTGTATCCAATATCAATGTCGAATGTCGGGGAAAGATACCGACTGGTAATGTGATTGTTTGTTCAAAGCATATGTCATTTCTTGACATTTTAATGCTCGCTTACTACCTCCCCAGATTTAGTTTTGTAATGAAGCGAGAACTGATTTTTACACCGATCATTGGAATTTATGCTTTACGCGTGGGTTGTGTGCCTGTTGCTAGAGGAACAGGGTCTAAGGCATTAAATGGAATGATCAAAGAATACGATGAGTCATCTCCTGATTCTAAAGAAAAACAAATAGTCATTTATCCTCAAGGAACCCGTGTGTACCCAAAGGAAATAAAGGAATACAAGATTGGAGCAGGAGTACTTTATCAAAAATTTAAACTACCCTGTCATCTAGTGGGGACTAATACAGGAATGTTTTGGCCCAAGGGTAGTTTTAAAAGAAATCCAGGAGTAGCAGTGATTGAATTCACTGAAGTATTGGATCCGGGCCTTGATTTAAGGGACTTTATGAAGAGTATTGAAAGAAGTATTGAAAAATCTTCCAACTGTCTAATGGATGAAGTTGAAAAAAATATGAGAAAATAAATTCATAAGCTAAACTTCCCAACATTAAGAAATTTATTTCTTCTGTCTTCTAGAATATCCTGGAGAGCCATTTTCTCATATTTCTTTAGAGACCTCTCTATAGCTTTACCAACTTTTGGCATCATTTCCTCAACATTTCTATGAGCTCCTCCTATGGGTTCCGAAATTATCTCATCTATTATACCTAATTTTGAAAGATCCTGAGCAGTTAGTCGTAATGCTTCAGCAGCTTCACGCATTTTATCGGAATTTTTCCAAAGAATGGAAGCACAACCTTCAGGTGAAATAACTGAGTAAATGGAGTGTTCAAGCATGATAACCTTGTTTGAGGAAGCAAGAGCCACTGCACCTCCAGATCCTCCTTCACCTATGATAACGGAAATGAGGGGTACCCTTATTTGTAGACATTTCTCTATGGAACTGGCAATGGCTTCTGCTTGTCCTCTTTCTTCAGCACCTTTGCCTGGATATGCACCTGGAGTATCTACTAAGGTGATTACAGGTAAATTGAAACGGTTGGCTAAATCCATAAGTCGGACGGCTTTCCTGTATCCTTCAGGTCGGGCCATACCAAAATTATGTTCGATTCGAGATTTTGTATCGTCCCCTTTTTCATGACCAATTATCACTAATGGGATATCATTTAATCTTGCTAGCCCACCAATTATTGCTTGGTCATCAGAGAATTTCCTATCGCCTGAAAGGGGAACGAATTCAGACATCAAGTGTTCTATATACTTTGAGGCATGTGGTCTATCAGGGTGCCTAGCAATTTGGCATTTATGCCATGGAGTAAGATCCTTATAAAGCTTATCAAGCAATTTGGCTGCTTTTTTTTCTAGGTTCACAGCTTCCTTATCATTTTCGGTGCGGTCGCTAAGGGAATTTACAGATCGTAACTCCGTAACTTTTCCTTCAAGTGCTGCTAGCTCCTTTTCAAATTCTAGATAGTGCTGCATCAGTTTATCACCCTTTTAGTACCCTATTCCACTTGCCAAGTTGTTTCTGTTTCGAAGTGCTCAGCGGGAAAGTAACATCTTCTGAAGAAACGTTAATTTTATATCTGGCACAGTATAACAATTATACAGTTGGTTTGGTTCGATCTCAAACCTATTTTTTCGCTTTTATTTCGGCTAAGTTTTGAAGAGATCTTTGATCCTTCTCGTAGCTTCTCTGATAACTGATCTTGAGTTAGCAAGATTAAATCTTACAAATTTTTCACCTCCTAAACCGAAGGACGAACCTGGATTAGCTATGATTTTAGCATCGTTTGTCAGCTTTTGCATTAGCACATTTTCCTCTATACTAGTTTCTGAAAAATCAACCCATGCGAGGTATGTTGCCTCTAAAGGCATAGATTTTACAAATGGTATGGAATTTATTTCCTCGTCAAAAATAATGCGATTTTCGTTAAGGTACTTCATTAGATTTTTCAGCCACAACTGACCTTCTTGCATGGCTTTTTCACCCATAATCATACCAAACCTATTGGGGCTTTCTCCAGTGGCCGAATTGGCGTTAGAGAATTTTCTCCTTATTTTTTCACTAGGAATGATAACATTACCCATGAGACCTCCAGCAATATTAAAAGTCTTAGTGGTGGACGTCATCAAAATGAATTTTTCAAAAACATCGCTTGCAGCTAAAGGAAAGGTGACATGCTTCTTATTGGGATAGATGAGATCATTATGAATTTCGTCTATTATCAAATACAGGCCATATTTTTTACAGAAAAAAGCTAATTCTCTTTGTTCCTCTATTTTCCAAATCCTGCCACCTGGATTATGAGGGGAACAAAAAACAATCATTCTCTCCCTACCCGTCATCAGAGTTTCCAATTTTTTTAGGTCTAGGTAATATTTACCACCATGAAGTAGCATTGGACATTCAATGAGTTTTCGATTATTCGCGCGGATGATTTTTCTAAATGAATGATAAACAGGCGAAAATACGATTATACCATCGCCCTCGTTGGTATAGGCTCTCAAAGCTGTTCCAATGGCTGCGACCAAGCCATGAGCGGTACTTATCCATTCCGATCTGGGTTCCCAGGAATGTACGTGCTTCATCCACTTTGTTACCGCATCTTTATAATTTTCTATGCCTCCGTAATAACCTAGAAACCCTTTCTTTACTTCCCTTGACAACTCTTTGAGTACTGCGTCTGGGGGTTTAAAGGACATATCAGCCACGCCCATTGATATATATTCTGCTGTATTTCTTGCACCTGTAGCTTTAATGGCATCAGCTTTGAGGGATCTTTCTGGAATAGGAGCCAGCATCTTTTCAAAGTTAAAGGCCAATGGAATTTCCTCTCAAAATATTAACAAGTCCTTGCTTCAAAGTTTTTATTAATTAAATTGAAGCATATGGCACAGTTAAGCATACTAATTCACCCAGATCCACGTCTCAAGAAAGTTTCTACTCCGATCATAGATATTAATGAGAGAATCAAGAAACTCTCTAGTGACATGCTTCAGACAATGTACCAGGCTTCAGGGGTAGGACTGGCTGCACCTCAAGTTGGTGTTCTAAAGAGGCTCGTGGTAATGGATTGTTCAAACGAGGAAGAAAAAAAAGAATTAATTCTGATCAACCCTGAAATAATTTGGTTTTCGGAGGAGAATGCATCTTTTGAGGAAGGATGTTTATCTATCCCAGAAATTAGGGAGGAAATTACCCGGCCAAAATTGGTGAGGGTTAAATTTCTTGGATTAGATAATACGGTAAAAGAAGAGACTTTTGAAGGGTTATGGGCGACATGCATCCAGCATGAAATTGACCATCTTGATGGCAAGCTATTTATAGATTATTTAGGTTCATTGAAGCGTTCATTAATTACTAGAAAGATGAAAAAGTTAAAAAAAAACCTAAGTCGTAAAATATGAGGAGTTATCAGTATTGCGTATTGCGCTATTTGCAAGTTCAGCTTTTGCACTCCCTGTATTAGAGCTGCTAAACCGCTCGTCTCATGAAGTAGTAGCTGTTTACACGCAGCCTCCAAGAGTTTCTGGCAGGGGTTTATTGTTGAAGCATGGGGAATTAGCCCAAAGGGCTATAAAATTGTCACTGAACCTGCTTCATCCTGAAAATATAAATAATACCGCACAGTTAAAATACTTTTCTAGTTTAGATATAGATGTAGCTATAGTAGTAGCTTATGGTCAGATATTATCTGATAAGCTACTGAGTCTCCCAAAATGGGGGTTTCTCAATTTGCATCCATCACTCTTGCCTAGATGGAGGGGTGCTGCCCCCATCGAAAGAGCCATACTTGAAGGTGATAAGCATACAGGGGTTTGTACCATCAAGATGGTGAAACAGATCGATGCAGGTCCAATTTTGGCCAAGGAAGATATTACGATTGGTCTAGATATGACAGCAAAAAACTTGTCAGAATTACTAAGTGAGATTGGAGCACGTCAGCTGGTCAAAATTTTGGAAAGATTTCCTCAAATTATAGAGGTACCACAATCCAAATCTGGGATTACTTATGCACATAAGATCTCAAAGAGGGAAACTAAGATTAATTGGGGTTCCCCAGCTGAGATTATTGATAGAATGATCAGGGGCTTATCGCCTTCACCAGGAGCCTGGTGTTCTCTGAATGGTTTAAGGGTAAAGCTTTTGAACAGCCGAGTTCTTCCTTTAAAAGGTAAACCTGGCTCCAGGGTCAAAATTGATCACAAATGCTCTGAAAAATTAATAATTGCTTGCGGTGGAGAGTCTGCAATTGAGATCTCCTCTATACAACTAGAAGGTAAGAAACCCGTGACGGGAGTTGATTTTATTCGAGGATATAGAGGGACAATTTATTTTGAATAAATTTCTTGTTTTTGTATTTGCTTTATTTTCACTATTTCGTCAGTAGCCAAATTGTCTGCTCTTTCATTCTCTGGGTTGCCTGCATGGCCTTTGACCCATTTCCAGGTTACAGTGTGGGTTAAAACAAGACACTCTAATTGTTGCCAGAGATCTTTATTCTTCACCAACTTTTTGGAAGCAGTTTTCCAGCTGTTTTTCTTCCAATTTGGCAACCACTCAGTAATTCCTTTTTTAACATAGACACTGTCAGTGATCAGTGTAATCTGGGTCTTCTTTTGAAGTGCTCTCAAGGCTTCTATCGCTGCTGTCAATTCCATCTTATTATTAGTTGTATTCAGATTTCCCCCAGAAAGCTCTCTTCTCTTTGCTATTATATCATCTCTCTCGGCTAGTAGTACAACACCCCATCCGCCTGGACCTGGATTACCAGAGCATGCTCCATCCGTATATGCAGTATACTTAAGCATTAAAACCCATTAACATAAGCGCTATCACCATGAGGCTTGTAAGTTGAAGTCGCATCCTCATCCACCAAGGCGGCAACTGACAAGATCTTGCCAAAAATCTTTCTCTCTCTAGGGCTAATAGAAACCCTATGGCCAGTAAAAAACAGGACATGGGTAAGTTTAATGAAATTATTGCCCATATAGCTGGTGCCATGGAAAGGCATAAACCTTTAGTATTAATTCTTGATCTTAATATTATTTCAAAGGCAAAATGGCATCCACCCAAGAAAGAAAGTATTAAAGCGCTAAACTGTAGACCAAATTGGTACAGCTTGTGATTGATTTGTTCAAATACATTTAAGAATTCAAGAGAACCAAGGACCCCAGCGAGAACAGGTAAAAGTCCTAACAGACTAAGATACAAAATAGGTTTTGGGGTCTTTACCATTAATTTCTGATTTCTCGTGGAATTTTAAAATGCACATTTTCTTTCGTAACTTCAATGTACTCAATTTCCACCTTAAACCTTTGTTCAAATTCATATATTACATCGTTTATGATTGCTTCCGGTGCTGAGGCCCCAGCAGTCAAACCCATCGATTTTGAGCCTATAATGGCCCTCCAGTCTATGTCACTGGGGCTGTCAATCAGTTGTGCATAATTGCATCCAGCTTTTTTCCCTACTTCTACTAACCTTCTGGAATTTGAAGAATTGGTGGATCCCACTACTAGTAGTCCATCAATTAGGGGAGCAATATATTTAACAGCATTTTGTCTATTAGTAGTAGCATAACATATGTCCTCTTTGTGAGGAGCTATTATGGTTGGGAAACGCTTAATTAATGCACTCGAAATGTCTGAAGTATCATCTACTGATAGCGTAGTTTGAGTTACAAAAGCTAATTTGTTTTCATTCTTAGGTTCTATTTTAAACACATCCTCTATTGTCTCAACCAAAAGCACTTCTCCAGGAGGTAGCTGCCCCATGGTTCCGACTGTTTCGGGATGGTTCTTGTGTCCAATCATTATCAGTTGATAACCTTGCTCATGGTACCGTGATGCTTCAAGATGAACTTTTGTTACTAAGGGGCATGTTGCATCTATATAATTCATATTTCGTTCTTTGGCTTTTCCAAATATGGCCTTAGCTACTCCGTGAGCCGAAAATACTACTGGTCTGTCATCAGGACACTCGTCTAGTTCTTCGACAAAGATTGCACCTTTGCTAACCAGTTCATTTACTACATGCTTGTTGTGAACTATTTCGTGCCGTACATATACAGGTTTCCCAAACTTTCGGAGACATTCTTCTACAATCTCAATTGCACGGTCTACTCCGGCACAAAAGCCTCTAGGTGCTGCAACTAAAAGTCTCATATGATTTTCTATCTCTAATTCAGAAGTAACAATAGTCATGAAGTGGGGATTGGTCAATATTCTTGCCTACCATGGCTTTTAGGCATAAGGCTTAAGATTGCAACGTCAATTTTTTGAGTCATACTTTTCCTTTATGTACAATTATTTGATAGCACTTGGTAGTAATTTGAAGTCAGGCAAATTGACTAGAATGAAAATTCTTGAACAGGCTTTGACATTCATGTCAGGAATGGAAATGCACATTGTGATAGTAAGTTCTTGGTGGGAAAGTAAAGCTTTTCCTCCTGGTGCAGGACCTAATTATATTAACGGTGTTACAAAAGTATTATCTGATCTCAAACCCAAAGAAATGCTAAAAAAACTAAAGAAAATTGAGAAAATTTCTGGAAGAGAAAGTTCAAAGCGTTGGGAAAATAGAGTATTGGATCTAGATTTGCTTGCGTGTGATAACATGATTTTACCAACAAAAACTATCTTCCTAGAGTGGCTATCATTACCAAGTAGTCTTCAATTGACGAAAGAACCTAAGCAATTGATTCTACCACATCCAAGAATACAAGATAGATTATTTGTCCTGAAACCCCTTCACGAGGTTGCGCCAACATGGACTCATCCAATCTTGGGAAAAAAACCGCAAGAATTAATGGATGGAAATGTTTGGGAATCACAAGATTTTTTGAAACGACTCTAGCAAAACAAAAATTAAGCTATGCGCTTGCTTTTTCTTTCTAAAAGTCATAAAACCTGTGGCAACTTTTAAGGAGGTCGTTATGGCAAGAATTACAGTAGAAGACTGCATAGATAAGGTTCCAAATAGGTTCGATTTAGTATTACTTGCAGCTCACCGAGCTCGGGAAATTTCCTTGGGTGCGGAATTAACAGTTGAGCGTGACAAAGATAAAAATCCTGTAGTGGCACTAAGGGAAATAGCTGATGAGACCCTTACCGCTGATCAAATTCGTGAAGCAGCTATAGAGAGCAAACAAGTACAAATAGAAATTGACGAACCAGAGGAAGATCAAATGGCGGTTCTTATGGGATCAGAGGGAACGGATGATGCTCCAGAAGATGAAATATCAGAGGAAAATCTTTTGAGAGCTTTGATGGAGGCTCAGGAGAGTAAATAATCCTATTACCTTGGGTGTGAATTAACCGAGGTTAATAAAAATGATTAGCATTGAAGAGCTCATCAATCCAATCAAAATTTATAATCCAAAGGCTGACTTGGGTTCTATAATAAAAGCATACGAGTATGGATTGGAGGCTCATAAAGGGCAAAAGAGAGTATCGGGAGAACCCTACTTCACACATCCAGTAGAAGTTGCACGACTTGTAGTCGAATTGAAACTGGATGAGGCAACAATAAAGACAGCATTGCTTCACGATACTGTCGAGGATACTAGTAGCTCACTTAAGCAAATAGAAATAAATTTTGGTTCGGAGGTTTCTCAGCTTGTTGACGGAGTAACTAAGCTGACAAATTTACAATTAAGCTCGTTAGAAACAAAACATGCTGAAAATTTCCGCAAATTGTTCATTGCAATGAGTAAAGATCTGAGAGTTTTGCTAGTCAAACTTTCAGATCGATTACATAATATGAGGACAATACGTGCCCTTCCAATAGAGAAGCAAATACGAAAGGCCCGTGAGACTATGGAAATATTTGCTCCACTGGCGGGTCGCATGGGTATTCAGTCCATGCGCGAAGAGTTAGAAGATCTGAGCTTTCGGGTATTAAATCCGGAGGCCAGAAATTCAATTATCCGACGTTTCTTAAGACTACGGAAGGAAACTCATGACTTAATTCCAAAAATTATTAACGATATAAATCAGGAATTGAGAAAAGAACATCTTGATGCCACGGTGACTGGACGAGAAAAGAAGCCCTACTCAATTTGGAGAAAAATGCAAGATAAGAAGGAGGGTTTTACGCGATTGTCAGATATATTTGGATTTAGAATTGTGACTGAAAGCGAAACAGATGCATATGTAGCTATGGGTTCTGTCCACCGTAGATGGAGGGCGGTTCCAGGTAGGTTTAAGGATTATATCAGTCATCCAAAAAGTAATGGATATAGGTCGATTCATACAACCGTCTCAGGACGAGATGGTAAGAGGGTCGAAGTTCAAATTAGAACTAATGAAATGCACGAAGTTGCAGAAAGTGGTGTTGCCGCGCATTGGTCGTATAGAAATGGAGAGAGAGTGGAAAACCCATTCGTTGTTGACCCGTTCAAATGGTTGAGAAGTTTGAGTGATGGTTTTGTGCAAAGTGAGAATCCCAGTGACTTCTTTGAACATGTGAAATTAGAAATGTTCCAGGATCAAGTTTTTTGTTTTACTCCTAAGGGTGAGGTCATAAAGTTACCAAGGGGCGCAACCCCGATCGATTTTGCTTATGCCATTCATACTCGGATTGGGGATAGTTGTGTCGGATCGATTGTTGATGGGCAGCGTGTACCTCTGTGGACAAAACTGAAGAATGGACAAGCTGTCTCAATAATTCGATCAGATGCCCAGAAACCACAGTCGAGTTGGGAGTCGATGGTGTTCACAGGTAGAGCTAAAGCAGCTATACGAAGAAAATTGCGTGAGGAGCATCGAACAGAAAACATTAAGATTGGGAAAGAAATAGCTCGGGTTTCTCTTAAGAAGATAGGGAAGAAAGCAACTGAAAAGGCTTTAAATACAGCTGCAAAGAAATTGGATTTTAGTAATAGTGATGACATTCTTGCCGCTCTTGGTTCAGTAGAATTGACTGGTGATGAGTTGATAAAGACCCTTTATCCAAAAAAAGTGACAGGACTTTCTTCACCAGTTTTTGGAGAAAGGCAGTTAGCATTCATAGGATTAAAACCTGGGCAGGAGGCAAAAACAGCGTCCTGTTGTATGCCAATACCAGGTGAAAGAATAGTGGGGATAGCTATTCGCAAAGAAGGTATAACCATCCATGCAATTGACTGTGATCATCTTGGAGAAATAGATGATAATCATAAACACTGGTTAGATTTGAGGTGGCCAGAGGGGGAATTTAAAACACCACACCCTACTCGCCTAACTATATCAATGTATAATGGTATGGGTGTCTTAGGAAGAATCTGTTCTCTTATTGGGGAGAGAGGGGCTAATATTACTGACATAGATTTTTTTGATAGAAAGCCAGATTTTTATAAGATTATCATAGAGTTGCATGTTAAAGATTTAAAACATTTGTCTGATATTGTTACTTCGATAGAGGCTGACTCTGACGTTTCAGTTGTTGAGAGAACTAGGGAAGTATCTGAAATATTAGAAGTAGATAAGACTAAATTGATGATACCCGGGCAAAAAGAATAAAGAACGGAATGGAAAGGAATGGTTTTTAGAAGGAGAAAAAAGAGGACCACACTCAAAAACCTAAAAGAGCTATTCTTGCCTGAAAATGGATGGCGGAGGGCTTTTGAATATATTTCATACAGGATTCGGAGGCTCCCAGACACGCCTCATAGGATAGCTCTAGGAGTATCATGTGGAGTTTTCACCTCTTTTACACCTCTTTTTGGATTTCATTTTGTGATAGGGGCGATGCTAGCATATTTGGCTAGGGCTAACGTTCTAGCCGCAGTATTGGGAACTTTTTTTGGCAATCCTATCACTTTTCCTTTCATGGTAGCCATAAGTGTTAGGACTGGTGATTTTGTTCTGGTTAAAATGGCGGAGCTAGGGCAGAGTGGAATTTCAGATAACAATTGGGGTAAGGAACATAGTTTCACGACCTATGAGTCCTTTAGAGACTTCGTTGTTGAAATCTATTCTGAAAAATTTGTTCCTTACCTGGTTGGTGGCTTAATTTGTGGGTTCCTCGCAGCAGTTGTGGTTTATATTCTTTCCAAACCATTGATTCTTACTTATCAAAGAAGAAAGAGAAAAAGAAAGAAAGAATGAAATCTATTTGAGAAATGGGAAAAAGCATATGAAGAAAGAAAAACCTGAAATACGTTTAGGTGTTAATATCGACCACGTAGCTACTTTAAGAAATGCGCGAGGGGCAAGCTATCCTGAACCTCTAAGGATGGCTTCATTGCTGGAGGAATTGGGTGTTGATGGTATAACTGTCCATTTGAGGGAGGATAGACGGCACATAATTGACTCAGATGTATTCGACCTAAGGAAAAAGATTAGCTTGCCAATCAATCTGGAAATGGCAGCAACAAAAGAAATGCAATCAATTGCTCTGAGATTAAATCCGCGAGCTGTATGCCTAGTCCCAGAACGCAGAGAAGAAAGAACTACTGAGGGGGGATTGGATGTCCTCAGTGAAGAAAAGAAGTTGAGAATTTTCATCAAACCTTTATTGAAGGAAAATATCAGAGTTTCTATTTTTGTATCTGCCAGCTTGGAGCAGATTAAGGCTGCATTCAGGATAGGTGCTCAAGTAATTGAGTTAAACACGGGAAGGTTTTGTGATCTCTTTTTGGAAAATAATTTCGAAGAGTCTTCCTGTGAACTGATCCGGTTGAAAGAGGCAGCTCATCATGCTAACCAGTTGGGTTTAGAGGTTCATGGGGGTCATGGCTTATCTTATGACACAGTCAAATCCATTGCTGCCATACCGGAAATTAGGGAACTAAATATAGGTCATTTTTTAGTGTCTGAGGCTATTTTTGATGGTATTCCAAAGGTTATTTCAAGAATGCAGAGCGAGATTTACTCAGCTCGGAAATTACAATTAGGACTTTAGCGAGCTTATGATTATAGGGCTTGGCAATGATATCATTTCGATTGTTAGGATGCAAAAAGCAATTGAAAGATTTGGAACCCGTTTTGAAAAACGTGTTTTTTCACATTCTGAGCGTGAATTGGCTTGGAAACGTGGGTCACCATGTTATAAAACGTATTCTAGCCGTTGGGCTTCAAAAGAGGCCTTTTTAAAGGCCTTGGGTGTGGGAATGAGTAAAGGAATAGCTTGGACGGATATCAGTGTTGAAAATTTTTCTTCAGGAAAACCTGCTTTGTCAATAAGAGGTGGTGCTATCAAGCGCTTAAATAAGATTACACCAGATCATTTCGAAAGCATTATGCATCTGACCATTTCAGATGATTTCCCTTGGGTAAGTGCGGTGGTGATTATAGAGGCAATCCACCCAAGTAGATCTCTGCAAAAGTATTCTAAGTCAAGTAGGGAGCAGTAAATGAAAAATACAAGTTGGAAGACTTCATGAGAAAATCTGAAAGATCGCTTTTTGACAGTGGAAAGGAATTATTTAAGACCGTTTTTTATGCCCTTCTCATTGCAGGGTTAATTAGGACACTTTTGTTTCAACCATTTTGGATTCCATCTGGCTCAATGAAACCTAACCTTTTGATTGGTGATTATATTTTTGTTAATAAGTTTGTTTATGGTTATTCAAGATATTCTTGCCCATTTTCCATTTGCCCTTTTGAGGGCCGTATTTTCTATAGTGAACCAAAGAGAGGAGATGTTGTGGTATTTAGACATCCCGCAAATGGGAAAGATTATGTAAAAAGATTGATTGGTCTGCCAGGGGATGTAATTTCATTAAAAGATGGTCGGTTGTGGATAAATGAGAACAAGATTGAAACACACCGTGTCTCTGAATTTGTAGAAAAGAAAGAAAAGCAAGGACCATTAAAATCTATCCCGCGGTGTAGTAATGCTCCAGTAGCATTAGGTGCTAGGTGCGAGAAGAGACAGTTATTAGAAAAAATAGCGAGTGAAATTGAAATAAGAGTGCTTGATATTGCTGATGAAGAATATGGGGATAATACAACTTCTTTCACAGTCCCAAAGGGACATTTCTTCTTCTTGGGTGATAATAGAGATAATTCTCTAGATAGCCGATTTGGGAGAGTTGCAGGGGGAGTAGGCTTTGTACGGGCAGAAAATTTGATAGGCAGGGCTGATGGAATCTTATTTTCTTCTGCTGGCAGAATGCTGATCTCGTTTTGGTCTTGGAGGAAGGACCGATTTTTTAAGGCAGTACATTGAGACTTAACAGGAACCAAATAGAATTGTGTGAAGAGATTAATTATTCATTTGTGAACTTGAAATTATTAGAACAGGCGTTAGTACATTCTTCTCTGAGATCAAGAGGATCCAATAATAATCAGCGCATGGAATTTTTGGGTGATCGCGTGCTAGGATTTGTTATATCCGATTATCTCTTTAAAAATTATCCAGCTTGGAGAGAGGGGAATTTAGCTCTGAATCTTAACGCATTAGTTTGCAAGCAAGC
>CACIIZ010000018.1 GCA_902586855.1 uncultured Alphaproteobacteria bacterium
TATTTGATTTTACAGGAATAAGAATATCTGAGATGGATGCCGCAGGTATTGACGTTCAAATACTATCGCATCAATCACCAGGAAGCCAACGTCTTCCTGACGAGATAGCCATTGAGGCCTGTAAAAATGTTAACAATGCTCTAGCTAAAGTTGTTGAAGAAAATTCAAGTAGGTTTCTTGGTTTTTCAATGTTACCTACAAATTTACCAATCTCTGCGGCAACTGAATTAAAAAGATCCGTGGAAGAGCTTGGTTTAAAAGGTGCTATGATTCATGGTCTTAGCGGGGGAAGAATGGTTGATGAAGAATTCTTCTGGCCAATATTTTCTCAAGCAGAGAAACTGAATGTACCTATATATTTGCATCCAGCATTACCAGATAAAGCTGTCACAGCAAGATACTATTCTCCTTATGACAAAAGCCATCCAATGTTGACAAGAGCCGCATGGGGATTTGGAGTAGAAGCTGGAACCCAGGCAATACGGATGATACTTTCTGGTATTTTTGACAAGCACCCAGACTTAAAAATCATTTTAGGACACTTAGGTGAGGCTCTACCCTTTTGGTTGCCACGCATCCAAGAAAGTCTTTCTAGAGAAAATGGTCAACAAATGAATTTTGAGAAAATATTTAAATCTAATTTTTGGATTACGACAAGTGGATTTTTCTCTGACACTGCATTAGAACTTTGCTTAAAAGTGTTAAATCGAGATCGCATCTTGTTCGCCGTAGATTGGCCGTATGCAAGCAATCAATCTGGAGTAAATTGGCTAAAAAGCTCTCAAATAGACAACGAAATCAAGGCTGACATTTTTTTTAAAAATGCAAAGAACTTACTAAGAATTTGATTTCAAAGCAATTGTGGTTAATTTTGATAGGTTTATAACGCCTAGTTTACAACAAATTTTGGAAATTCATCATTTAGGAGCACCCGCTCAATATTTTTCCATGATTCTTTAAATAATTTACTCCAAGCCTGGCGAGATATACCCGCTACGTGGGGAGTAAGTATCACTCGTTGAGCAGCTTTCTCACTCAACTGTAAATAAGGGTTTTGGCTGGTTAAAGGTTCTTGAGAGAATACATCTATAGCCGCACCCCCAAGATGTTCCTCATTCAACATTTTCACTAATGAATCCTCGTCTACGACTCCACCACGTGAAGCATTAATTAATAGCGAACCGGGTTTCATAGATTTTAATTCATTATTACCAATCAGGTTCCTAGTTTTATCATTTAGAGGAACATGTATGGAGACGATATCTGATCCTGAAAAAATGTCGGGTAATTCTAAACTGCCTTCTACCCTAGGATCGTAAAAATTAACTTTTGCCTCAAAAAATTCAAAGGCTCTTTTGACAGCTTTACCGATAATACCATAGCCGATAATTCCTACAGTCAAACCCGAAAGTTGGTTTATGCCTTTAGAGATAAGTTCCTGTCTTACACTACTATACTTTCCCTGGAGAATACAAGAAGTGCTATAGCTTAAATTGCTTAATAGAGATAGCGTTACCGTTAAAACGTATTCGGAAACGGCACTTGCAGATCCGCCAGGAATATTTGCAACTGGAACACCTAACGCTCGTAGTTCTACTACATTTAACCTATCAAAACCAGCTCCTGTGACCTGAATTAACTTAATTTCGCTAGCTTCAAATATAGAACTGTCTATTTTTATTCCCACAGCCGGTAATATAACGGCGTCAACACTAGAAATTTTCTCACCCAAGGAAGGATGCAAAGGATCTAAATCAGAAACGAAAAGTTTTTCTGATGGGTAAACACCTAAATCATAAAAATCCTTCAATGGCCGAAGAGACAAAACTTTAGGCATTACTCCAACTTTCTAACTCTTTAGTTCCATGCCTGATGTCATCAACGGGAAATAAACAAATTAGACGAACAATTGCATCTGTATTATTTATGGTCTGATGCAAAACACCGGCGGGTATACAAACCGTATCACCTTTACTAAGTATAAAATCTCCTTCACTCGTTTTTAGCAGACCGCTACCCTCTAGTACGTGAATGACCTCTTCAAAGGTATCGTGCAAATGTGGCCCCCGATTGATTGGTCCAGATTCGATCTCCACTATTCGAACTGTAGTAGAGGAAGAACCAAATGACTTCGACATTAACTCCAAAGAATTTCTACCAGGTAAGTTAAGCTGCTTTCTTTCTTGTGACCCGACAAAACTTACCATCAGCGAAGAACCGTCTTTAATTGATCAAATAGTTCAGTCGCCTCACAGGCAATATACTCAGCAATGTCTTTCATCATACCCTGTCCTCTCTTTTCGGTTGCCGGTTCTGGATCTCCATACCATCCAGATGGAGCTATATTCCGAATATCTGTGAGTACAGGCTGAAAAGATCGTGTACGTCGAAGCTTGTCCATATGCTGGCCCTGTCGCTTGTCAGAACCACCTGTAATCCGATCTAAATGAACGAGATCTGGTCGGGTGGCCATTACTGCTAAAGCTTCAATCTCACCAGCATGTGTTAACCCACCACAATTATCTCCCCATAATTCCTCAGCAACGTAGCACGCCTGAACAACGATCACTCTATACCCTACTCTTCGATGAAGTTCTTCTGCGGCAATGCTCAAGGATGCAATATTTCCCTCGTGCCAATTAACAATCATGAGATTTTCTGCACCATGCTGAGCTGCACTCTCACAAATTTCAATCACAACTCTTTGGAAAGTTGCGGGGGTCAAAGTTAAAGTGGCTTCATAAGGCATGTGCATGGGTGTGACACCCACGGCAGGAGCTGGTAATACTAAACCATCCATTTTGGCAGCTACCAACTCACACACTGTTGTGGCAGCTATTGTGTCCGTGATTGCAGGAAGATGTGCGGAGTGTTGCTCAACCGAACCAGTAGGAAATAAAACGAGCGGATTTTTCTCTAGCTGGAACTTAATCTCAGGTTGTGTTAGTTCAGAAAAAAGCCTAGTTTTTATTTTCATTTTTTGCTCGCAGCCTCTACGACCTCTGACAATTTTACCCCCGCCCCATTTTGCTCTATTGAAGAGAGCGCTGCATAAACACAGGCAATGGCTTCATTTCCGTTTTCAGCAGATAAAACAGAAGTTTTTCCAGATCTACAACTATCAGCAAAGATATCTAGCTCTGCGGTGAACATATTAGTTTCAGGCTCCGACAGCACTTCACGTTTTCCAAACCCATCTTTTCCTCTTTGAATATAAAAAGTAGAGCTATTCTTTATTTCTTCCGGCGTATCCCAAGTACCAAAATCTATTTCATAGTGTATTAGGCCTTTTGAACCAAAAACACGCAACGCGAATATTCCCGGTGATGTCCAACAGGTGCCGATATAAGCAATAGCACCATCAGAGAATTTGAGTAAGGTCATGGACTGATCGTCCACCTCGGCACCGACAGGAGAAAGCTTAGAAGCAATCGATAACGCTTCCACGATATCTGCACCAAGGTAATTCACTACATCAAACATATGTATCGCAAGCTGAGACAAAGGTCCTCCAGGAGCACGATCTTTATACCAGCGCCAAGTATCTGGCGTCAGTTCCAGTGCTCTCTCGTTAGAAAAGTTTGCTTCAAAAAAACCTACTTTTCCAAGTTCCCCGGCAGTAATTCTTTTCTTAATTTCTTGGACTCCTCCCAAAAGTCGTGCAGAATGGCCCACCGTGACCGTTATCCCAAACTCGGTCTGTAATTTTTCAATTGCTAAACCGTGTTCTAGATTATGTGCAATAGGCTTTTCCGTATAAACATGTTTTCCAGCTTTTGCGACTTGAAGAGCAACCGGATAATGTTGCTCGTTCGGTACTGTTAAAATCACACCTTTTATATCATCTCTAGACAACATCTCATCTAATGAAGAAACTGAAGGTATTCCTGTTTCCTCTTCAAATTTTGATCTAGTATCAGCCGATCGACTAAAGCCCACGACAATTTCTACTTTCTTAGACAAAGTCGATGCTCGTGTTAGGACTCTTGCCCAACGACCTAATCCGACAATACCAACCTTTAATTTATCCATTTGATAAACCCCCATACTTAAATCTTAGATTTAAAATATTATTAACTCTTAAAACTTTAGCATACCTTATATTCATTTGTTCGTTATGATTGTTTTAACCTTTGGTTATCGTCATTTTGTTACGTTACACTGAGTTTCTCTTTTAACCATGCAATTACAAATGCTATGGCCTCTTCCTGAACTTCATTTAAAATATACTTCCCATCCTTACCGCGAATTGGAAAAATATACCCATGATAGTCGTGATCATATGAAACCCAGTCTACATTTTTGCCACTCTCCACTAGAAGATCGTAGGAGGTCCTAAAAATACCTTGCAAATGATCTTCATCTCGACCCATTACGAGAATAGGCGTAGTTATGTTTTTTATTCGTCTCATCGCTACAGTTAGGTCTATGCGCTTACGCACCTTATCAACCTCTGCCATTTGCATTTCTTCAATATTTCGCAACCCAGTTTCTTCATTCATAAATGCTGTATCATCAGGTTTTAAGGCAAGAAATTCATGGCTAGCAGGCTCACTTGCGATGGCTGCTGCAAATCCATGGTATTCCGATGTCATTTTTAGAACCATCTCTCCACCATGGCTCATACCTATCATTGACAATCTTTTTGCATCCACCCATGGCACAGTTTTAAAATAATCAGCAATAGCAATTTCATCCTCGTACTCTAACGGGGACCGATTAAACATTTCTCTCCCTTGCCTAATATCACGGATCAATTTTCCTCCGTTGTTATAACCAAGCTCAACTTCTGTCCGATATCTTGTCCAAGCACATGCAAAACCTGCTTCTACTAATTTATCAACGGTGTAAGCCCTGTTGCGCATTGAATCTTTAATCCATTCCATTCCTTCACCACCATTGCCCGAAGCCAAAAGAACCATTGGGAACGGACCATCTCCATCTGGTTTTCTAACTCCAACCGGAGCGTATAAACCATCCCAAACCTCTATCATCATGAGACTCACAGCCTGCCCATTCACAGTTTCGGTCAAAACTACATTTCCAGGGTTTGTTTCCATGTCTCACTCCTTAGGAAATTTTTTTTGGTATCAAAATGCGTACGGTATCGGGGATTCCTTGTTGTCTAAGTGGACCCTTCTCAGCTTTGCATAAAGTATGCAATCGTTTTCGTAAAAATGCTAGCAAAACAACATATTTGTGTCTACAGTGATAAAATCAATACTTTAAATCCTATAAAGATTGTTAAATATGCCAAAAAAAGTCTCTGATTTTCCACACAAACCTGGTGAAAATCCATTTATTGTTGCCCGGGGTGGCTTCTATCGACGTTGGCTTCAGATGATTGATGACTTAGATTTGTTCGAAGAAATCGTGATGTCACTCACCTCGACAATAGATGAAAAATGGGTGCCCATTTGGAGAGAAGTTGGAAAAAAATATGAAAATCTTGGCGATTCTGCAGAGCTCAGAGGTAACGAAAAAGAAGCCCGTTCATTTTTTTTGCAAGCAAAAACATATTACTCAATAGGTAGATTTCCCGCGGAAGTATCGCCTTTAAAGACTCAAGTGAGTGAAGATTGCGTACGCGCATACAGAAAGGCCAGTAAGTATATTATACCAGCGATTCAAGAATTAGAAATCCATTGTGAAGGTTTAACTATTAAGGCCCATTTTAGAACGCCTCAATCTACAACTAAAGTCCCTGCTGTATTGGTTATGTGTGGGGCAGATGTTTTTAAAGAAGATCGTGGGTGGGCTTCCGACATGGCTTTGGATGAAGGAATGGCAGCATTGGTGATGGATGCACCTGGAACTGGTGAAAATCCGTTTCCCTGGGAACCAGAGTCTGTAAAAGCCTGGGAAGCAGCAATCAATACATTAATGGAAAGACCCGAAATCGACTCAAATCGTGTGGGTGCTTTGGGCGTCAGCCGGGGCGGTTATTCAGTTCTACAATTGGCTGGAACAGCTCCCAATAAAGTCAAAGCGGTTGTAGCAATTGCTGGACATCCATTTCATAACTCGCCTTCAAAACAGGATATGGCTCTAATTGTTAAAACTAGAAATGAAAGAGCTCAATTAAAATTTGGAGATCAAAATGGTCCCACCTGGGTCCCTCATTGGTCTCCAGAAAAAGAAAACGAAATCTCTAAATCCTGGTCGCTACAGTCGCTTGGGCTAGTAGAAAAAATATCAATGCCAGTACTCTTAATAAATGGTGATACTGATGGGCTGGCACCAGTCAGTAACATTCATTTTATGTTGGAACATGGGGTGCCGGGATTAAGAAGTGCTAAAATATATAAAGACTCTGGTCATTGTGCCTTCGAGCACAATTCAGAATGGGGGCCAGCCTCATTTAAATGGCTGGCGGAAAACCTTCGGAAATAAATTAGAAAATCATCGTATCAGCTGGATCTACTCCAAGATCTTTAAGAACTACGATCGCCGCATTTCGGCCTGGATAACCTGTAATTGAACCTCCTGGGTGGGTTGTCCCACCTGTTTGCCATAGCCCTTCTATTGGCATTCTGTGCTGTGCCCACCCTGGGGCAGGCCTCTGAGCTCCAGAAAATGCAACAGATCTATCGCCCCCATGAGGAGCACCATTTATCATATGCCGGTTCCAGATTTCAATATCCACAGGGGATTTAACCATCCGATCTAAAATGATGTCATCAGTAAAAGTTGGACAGAACTCTTGAATTTTTCTCATTAAGGTTTCTGCAAATTTTGTTTTTAGATCGCTCCATCCATTAGGTCCTGTTTCAGGCAAATTATAGATCGTATGAGTTAAAAACTTAACTGTATGATGACCGTGAGGAGCTCTCGATGGATCAACAAGTGTGGGGGTTGCTACTAGTAACCAAGTAACCTTTTCGGACAATTTACCATCATAGATATCTCTCCCCGACTGAACGAGGTCTCCAAACCAGCCGGCATAACCAGCTGATACAGCTGATCTTGGGCCCCTTGGCGTTTTAAAAATGGGCGGTTCTGAGGTCGTAAGATATGTTGAGAAAAAAGGTACTCCAACGTTGTAAGTCTCTGCACCAAAAAGAAAACTTTCGCCCCAAAGCTCTTTAGGCGCCATGTCTACTAAATGTTTAATATGTATTGTGGAAATAACGCCTTTTTTTCCATAAAATTCTTTATTATCCATAGTTCTAACGCCTATGCAGCGCCCATTGTCTATAATTAAATTCCCTACGACAGTATTATAAGTGAATTCTGCTCCGTTATCTTTGAGAAAATTTACTAATGCCTCTGTTAACTTTCCTGAACCGCCCTTTGGAATAGACCAGCTATTTGATTGCCTAGGTGCAGTTATTTGATACGGTAATAAGCCTGTTCCTGCCTGGTCTATTGGTACAGCAGTTTGAAAGGTCATCCAGCCCATAAATGCCCTAACATGGGGACTTTCAAATTCATGCAAGATCACATCTTTTGCGCTCATCACCATTCTACGCAACCAAATACCGCCACGAGGATGATCTTTCAATAAATCTTGTAGACTTGGAGCAAGGCCAATGGGACCGGATCGAGCTTTACCAAGGAGCGGTCGCAACTCATTAAATTCATCAATTAGTCGCTCATAATTTAGGGCATCCGACTTAGAATACCTTTCTAGTTCTTTGACTGTTTTTTTCACATCGAGAAACATAGTAATCTGTTCACCATCTGGCAAAGCAACATGAGCGACAGGATCTGGCTGTAAGTAGGAAAGTCCATATTTTTCGACAATTCCTAACTCATCTAACTTTATTATTGGATTTTGAAGAATCAAAGTGTGTCCTGTTGAACAGGTATCAATTTTATACCCAGGCCCTAAGACCTCTTCCGTTGCGCATCCACCTCCTGGAATGGCACGAGCATCGATTATTTTACAAGAATACCCTGCTTTTGATAAGTAACAGGCAGTAATCAGACTATTGTGCCCTGCACCGGCGATAATAAAGTCAAATTGCACTTTTTACTTCCCTGAAAACGTTGCCCAATTATTTAAGTTAAATGCCCTGGTGTCAAACATTCTCTAAACAATTATAAAATAGCCTCTTAACATTATTGATAATCTCTATCACCCTACAAAATAAAAAACTGTTCCGATTTAGTATCCAAGTTTAATCTATTGAATTTAAGAATTCCCTTACGATTTTATCGTTACTCCCTGCTCCCCGCACTAAGTTGGGGAATTGATGGGAAAGTCTACTTCCATGGTAGAAAATCTTTTTTGTTGCATTACGTTCTTGGGCATTTCTTAGCCAATCTGCAACTCTAGGATAAGCTAATCTCCAGAGCGCATCAAAACCAAGATCCTCTAATCGGTCCACCGTTGGAAGTATAGCTATATCTCCAATGGTGTATTTTTTGCCAAATAACCAAGGTCCACTAAATTTTTCGAGTAATAGTTCCATCCTTTTAAAAGAGCGTAATAATACTTTAAAAGAATTGTAAACTTCACTCAAATGAAACCCATCATATTTATCAAAAGACTCATAGAACTCTACCTTCAGTGGACGCTTTTTCCTGAGAGCTTTAAAAGTTTGATCACTCATAACCTTAAATTTTTCCCTTAACCCCCCATATTGGAACGAGGGCACTCGTACGGCTGGAGTTGGCCATACGTCTGTAAAAACCAACCATGCTCTTACTTGACTGCACAAGAATGGATCTTTGGGACGAAAACTGATCTTATCATATTTGTCCTCAAGATACTCTAATATTGCAGTCGATTCGAAAATAGATTGTCCATCATCTATCAAAGTTGGGACCACTCCATTAGGATTGAGTTTGAGATACCAATCTGATAAATGCTGATTTTCAGACGAAACTAGGCATTTATCAATCCAAGGCAGTTTTTTCTCAGCAAGTAGAAGCCTAACCTTTATACTGCATGTCGACTGGGAAAAATTGTATAACTCGATTGACAATGCTTTATCCTTTCAATGAATAAGGCACCTTATTGCGAGGGCGCCTCCCAAAGCAATTTTATTGTTTCAAAAGCGGCTTGTCCCTCGACCTTTCTTTTATCCGCTGTTATATCACCCCAATCATCAACGGCCCTTTTGTAGGCATCTCGAGCCTTAATCTTTTCAAACCAACTTTGTAAATAAGAAAAATCATGCCACAGAGGTGCCATTTGAAAAGATGACATTCTGGTTAAATATACAACCAAAGAAATATCAGCGATAGAATAGTCGTCTCCGGATAACCATGGTGTTTCCAAAAGCTGATCATTCATGTCCTTGAAAAGCTTCTTAAATGCATCAATAGAAGGCTTTAAAAGTGGGGAATCTAAGCCCATTTCTATATTAATTTGATCATTATTTTTGCGCGTCGTGTCACGCATTTTTTTGTAGTAATCCTCAAGTTTCGATTTATCTGCCTCTTTATAAATAAAGCGATTAACGATACAAACTCCGATGGTCCGACTAGCTACATGAATTCCATCTTCTATGCGCCGCATCCATAGTCGCATTCTCGCTCGGTCCTGAGGGGAGTGGGGCGTTAGCCTAATGTTGTCTGGGAATGCTTCTTCCAAATATTCAAGAATTAATGTTGACTCGGGTAAAGCAAATCCATCATGAACCAAGAGAGGAATAAGGCCTTTTGGGTTTAACTCGTGAAACCCTTCCGGCCTTTTGCTCGCGTCTCCCATGGCAGTATCTACAATCTCACTATGCCACTCTATTTTCTTTTCCTCAAGGCCCAGGCGAACTCTTTGTGCAGCCGTCGATCTATCGTAATGATATAAAGTCAGCATGATTTTACCCCTATTTTATGCAAGATTTCTTACTCCAATTGGTATGATTCCAAAAGGATTTATCTTTAAATGTGATAAGTAATAATGATCAATAATGTGATCCTGGAATATGGTGTTACGAACTTTGGGAAAACTTAAAAGTCGGTCTATATATTTTGACAAATTTTCGTAACTTTTTAATTTTCTAAGGTTACATTTGAAGTGATAATAATAGACTGTATCGAAACGGATTAAGGTGGGTAAAAGACGCCAATCACACTCACATGTTTCTTTTCCTAGTAAAAAATCAGATTTCCCTAAAACTTTCTCTAACTGATCTAAGGTTTTGAATAGCAGATCAACGCTTTTCTCATAAGCGCTTTGGCTGGTTGCAAAACCCACTCTATAAACACCATTATTGACCCCCTTATATACAAATTCGTTCATTTCATCAATTTCAGAAAGAGGGTATCCACCAAACATTCTATCTCTACTCTCTCCTAAGAGTTCACAAAACGGACCATCGAGCATTCTGATAATCTCAGAGGATTCATTGTTTACAATGGTTCGTGTCTTCTTATCCCACAGCGTAGGTACAGTTACTTTCCCAGTGAAGTTTTTATCGATAGAAAGGTAAAGATCGCGTAAATATCTTAACTCTTGTCCAGTATTGTTTATAACATCTTTAAAACTCTCAAAAGTCCATCCATTGGGGTAGCTAATTGGATTAACTACCGATACGTCCAAAATATCCTCTAGGTTTAAGATGGATCGATAAATGAGAGTTCTATGAGCCCATGGACAGGCAAAAGATACAATCAAATTGTATCTGTTTTTTTCAGCAGGATATGTTCCACTCTTTGGACTTGTTATAACATGTCGATAAGGGGATTCAGGTCTGACGAAACTACCATCAGAAGCTGTAGTGCCTTTTGCGTCTGGGTCCCACTTCCCATCTATTAACATACCCATTACTATTCTTTCATTAGAAGGAAGAGCCAGAATCCCTACAAAGAAAATCGGGATCAAAAAACTTTGATCCCGATCTTTTTTCTAAATTTACGCAGGTCTACGTGGAATCCCTAACGCATCTTGGGCCGCATGTAAGAAACGTAAATCAACCGCATCGCGCCAGTCAAAATCTGGCGGCACCTGACCCAAATCTCTTACACCTTGAGCAAAGCTATCCATGGAGGCTTCTGTAAATCCGCCATCTTTACATATCTGGTTTAACTCAGTCTCATATTGGGCTTCAAATTCAGGAGGAATATCAAAGCCTTTAGCCCGCATCTCAGCATAAGCTGAATCTTTATTTGCAGGATCGTGTAGCCATTGTCGCGCTTTTAACTCGGCATATTGCCACGCATACAAGGCGTCTTCATTTTTAGCACCCCACTCCATATTTGTAATAAATCCTTCCTGTGGAACTTCCTTAATATAGGCAGATATGAATTTTCCTCCGTTGTCCTTTATCCCTTTTTCGTGGCGTGGAAATACTGACCCACCCTGGATGACTCCCGCAATGATGGCCTTCATACGACCATCGGAACCACCTTTCATAGGAACCATTTCAACATCCTTATCAGGATCAATGCCGTTCTCAATTAAAATTTGACGTTGGATCCAAGTGTTACGTCCTCCGAGGCCTCCGCCTGATATCTTTCCTCCCTTTAGATCTTCAAAAGTGTCAATGCCTTTGCCAACGCCCATTATCCACCATTCTTTATCTCGATAAACACTTAACAATTTAAGGGGAGCACCACTTTTAGCCGCTGAGCCGAATAGAACATCAACGTCAGAGTGAGCCACATCTAAACTACCTCCAATTAAACCAGGAAAGTAAGTATCAGTTAGATAGAAATCAATTTCGTTTATCCCCCCATCCTCAAAAAAGCCTTTGAATTGAGCGAGTCTCCAAGACCACTGGGCCGCATAATTGGGGTTCCAATCAGCCATGCGAATTTTACTTACGCTAGATTGCACCGCTGCGGCGTCCATAGCAAATGCGCCTTTGAATGGAATCGCAGAAGCGCCAATTGCCATTCCTAATGCTCCAAGAGAGCCAGAAAGTAAGACTTCTCTCCTGGGTAATAGTATTTGTGTTTTTTGTTTTTTAAGTGCCATTTTTTTCTCCCTATGGATTTGTGAATTCAATTCACTTTAAATATGGTTCACGTTTCGCCACGGAGCCACGTATGCTTCTAACCATCTTGTGAAATTTATTAGTGACAGTGACATCACAATAAGTAGTAACAAAACAGCGAAAGTCATGGCGGTATTAAATGTGTCCGCGGATCTTTGAATGAGGTAACCTAAGCCGCTCGAACCACCAAACAACTCAGCAATAACAACCCCAATCAAACCTCTACCGATACCCTGTTGGATACCAGAAATAATAAATGGTAATGTATAAGGCAAAACAACTTTGACATATAATTGCACTCTATTTGCCCCAAAAACGCGTGCAGCTGCTAACAAAGACTTCTCGGTTGTTTTAACACCAGCCCAGGAATTGATCATAATTGGAAAGACTGCTGAAATTACTATTATGGTAACTTGCATTTTTGTCGTGAAACCGAGAAATAAAATGAATAACGGTACAAGCGCAATTCTTGGCAATGAAGCTAATGCCCATACGTAGGGACTTAAAATTGCTTCTATATATTTGTTTCCGCCCATTAATAACCCACCAGGAATCCCAATCAAGCAAGCAAGAGCAAGCCCAAACATTAAATTATTAAAGCTGTGCAAAAAGTGATCTAATATGCTTCCTGAAAATACTGCTCCTTCTGGAGCGCGTGTCGTCAAACCAACCCACAACTCTGCAAACATTTCAGAAGCTTTCGGCAAAAATAATGGATTGATATCAGCATAGATCACCACTAGCTCCCACAAAATGAAGAAAGTAATAAGATTTATCGAGACAACTACCGTGCCGCGTGCGCGACGCCAAACCTCCTTAAAAGTCCAGCCTATATCTTGTATCCGATTTGGATCATCAGTATCAAATTGCTGAAGGGACTTATTTTTTGTAGCCGCCATTCTTACTCTCCTCTATTGGTTTGCGAGGCCTCATCTTTCACTAAATTCCATATATGATCTCGAAGTTCTGCATATTCTTTTGACGTCTTAACATCTGAATTATTCATTCGTGGTCGGGGAAAATTCACATTAACAACTTCTTTTATTTTTCCAGGCCTATAAGAAATTACAATAACTCTATCTCCCAGTAAAATCGCCTCATCGATGGAGTGTGTAATGAAAACGCAAGTTTGACCTGTCTCCATAACAATCCGCTCCATTTCAGCCTGCATTGCTTCTCGGGTCATTGCATCAATAGCCGCAAAAGGTTCATCCGCAAGTAGAATATCAGGACTCGTTATCAGTGCCCGCGCTATTCCTACTCGTTGTTTCATGCCCCCGGAAAGCTCGTATGGAAAAGATTTCTCAAAACCTGTCAAATCAACTAATTCAAGGCATTCCTTTACACGCTTATTTTTTTCGGCTTCAGATATGCCGAGGTCCTGAAATTCAAATGGCATTCTGACGTTTGACTCAACTGTTCGCCACGGGAGTAGCGCATAATCTTGGAATACCATCGCCCGATCAGGTCCGGGACCAGTTACTTCACTACCCCTCACAGTAACACTTCCACTTGCCTTAGGAACTAACCCAGAAATCGCATTTATAAAGCTGGTCTTACCGCAACCAGAAGGACCAACTAAAACTACAAATTCTCCAGGATCTACCTCTAAATTGATGTTTTGTAAGGCTACTAGTTTTTTTCTTTCTCGGTGGAGTTCGTACGCGATAGTTAGATCATTCGCTACAATAATAGGGTCATTTTTTATCATCCCAATCTGTTCTCCACACTCTTTAATTGCAAGGTGTCTTAAAAAATTTATGCGAACGTTTGCATAGGCGTTACCTGAATATCACTATAAAAACCACCATTGCGTCAAGAAAAAAAAGAAAAAATCCTTTTAAGATAATTATAACTATAATTTGACACAAAATCATAAAATAAAAGAATTCTCTTAGAAAATGAGTAAAGTTCGTCCTTAATCTTGCCTAAGATTATCAAAGTTAATTAAATAAAGTCACAATAGATTTTTCTATACTGGTAAGTGATTCCAAAGTTATAGGTTGGATAGATCAATCCAATATACTTTTTTAAACTTTTAAAAAAATGACCCTGCAAATAAATCAAAAAATATTTTCGCAGACAAGATTACCAAAACGACTAACACCACTTTATCAAAGGTTTGTACTGATACCCTCTTAATTAAATAGTTCCCCACTGGCATGAAGCTTATTTGTGGAATCAATGCTAAGATGCCTAAAAGGAAAATTGTTAACGTTAACATATCAAAAACAAATACAGTCAAAATTTGGATACAAGCCATAGAAAAAAAGAAACACGATATAGAAAATATAAAACTTTCTCGTTTTAGGTTTATCGCATTAAGAAAACTTAAAGCTACTGGAGCGGACATTCCACACGAACCTTGAACTAATCCTCCGATCAATCCTACCGTTGGGAGCAATTTACGCGTTAAAGATGATGACAAGTTTCTTTTGGCTTTAAGTAACCGGAAGGCGACGTATAGCATAGTTAGCGTGCCAACAAGAAATTCAATGATCTTCATATCAACTGAAGCAAGAGCTATAGTGCCCCCGATACAACCAATGCCCCCATATAGTGCAAACTTAACTGAAAAACCCATGTCTACAGAGGATTGTCTGTATTGAACTATTTGGGCACTATTTGAAAATAAATTTGGTATGCTCATTAATATTACCGCTAGCTTGGCATCAAAGAAAACGGCAAGTACTGGAATTGTTACCAGAGGACTGCCAGCACCAGTTGCACCTTTTAAAATGCCTCCCAGTGCAAAAGCAAAAAACAATATAAAGTAAGAGGTTAAATCAAGGGAACTGTGAAGCACTTTAAGGAATCCTAGAAAAATCTACCACTTCATTATACATAAATTGATAATATACATTAATCGAGTCAGTTTAAACTTAACTACGATAATTAATCTTGAGGATCTTTAAAAGATACCACAAGCCAATATTAGCTGAATTGCCCCATATCAAATGTACACTACCCAAAAATTGTGAGCTTACGGTATAAGCACAGAAGCTCCTAGAGTCTGGCCAGATTCAATAGACTCATGTGCTCTCACAGCTTCTCTTAAGGGGTATTCATAATTTATATTTGCATCTATATTACCCTGTCGAATTGCCTGAAATAGCTCTCTCGCTGTCCATTCTAAGTCAGACCTCTTGGCAACATAGTGCATTATTGCTGGCCGAGTAATAAAAAGGGACCCGCGCCGGCCAAGATCTTGGATGACATCTACTGGATCAGGTGGGCCAGACACATGACCATAAGCAGCACAAACGCCCATGTTCTGCAAACTGTCTAATGACTTTTGCAAAGTTTCCTTCCCAATAGCATCATAAACTACTGCACAACCTTCACCGTCTGTAATCTCACGAACTACAGTCACAAAATTCTGTTCAGAACGTACTACTGGATAATCACAACCTGCATTCCGAGCCAGTTCTGCTTTCTCATGTGTTGAAACTGTTCCTATTACGACGGCACCAAGAGCTCTGGCCCATTGGCAAAGTATCAAACCCATACCTCCAGCAGCAGCATGAACTAAAATTACATCACCTTTCTCAACTTTATAAGTTCGGTGCAAAAGATAATGTGCTGTCATTCCTTTCATTAAAAGAGCTGCAACCTTTTTGTCTTCTAGGTCTGAGGGCATATGCAACAACTTTTCACTAGGATAGTTTCGGATTTCCGAATAACTGCCTAGAGGAGGAACACCGTAAGCAACCTTGTCACCTGTCTTGAATAAAGCTACACCCTCTCCCACTCCTTCAACAATGCCAACGCCTTCAAAACCGATAACAACAGGAGGATCGGGAACTGGCCAAGGATGCGAAATGCCTCCACGATGATAGGTGTCAGCAAAATTCACACCAATCGCGGTATGTCTTAATCTGACTTCTCCAGGACCAGGATCAGGAATTGGCCAATTTTCCCAATTCATGACACTTGGCGAACCTAGTTTGTGAATAACCTGTGCTTTACCTGTCATTATGGAATATCCTCAAAGTACATCAAAAAAAATCTTCTCTATCTCTTCATGATTCTATTGTCCTCACCCCCTCCAATTCTACCACAATTACTTTTTTTTTGGACAAATTAAGACAAATCAGTTTGATCCAAACCTGATTTAACTTTAATAAGTTAGGTTCTATCTTATATTCCATCGCTATGGTACAAAATTAGATACTAGCTATTCTATTGAGATCTTGGAAGAGGATAGATTGGATATTTAATTGCGCGGATATGGCCTACGAATTATGGTCAATGAATATTCTTACAAGCATTAAGGTGATATTATGAATTTACCCGAAACCCCCTCCTTCTCTCTAGTTGGGAAAAGGGCGCTGGTTGTGGGCGCTTCCTCAGGTATAGGTACGGCATGTGCTGTTGCTCTTGCTGAACATGGCGCCACAGTAACCTTGGCTGCTCGGCGAAAAAATAAGCTCGTTGATTTAAAGGAGCAAATGCTAATGAAGGGCTGGAGTGCCAATACCTTAAAGATAGATGTAACGGATGTAAAAGAAACAGCTCTAACACTAGAGAACAGTGAAGCATTTGATATATTGGTTAATTCAGCTGGCATTGCAAAACATTCTAACTCTCAAGAAACCTTGCCAGACGATTTTGAAACTGTGATAGAAACCAACCTCAGAGGTGCATATTTCTTAACCCAGGCAGTCGCAAAAGGCCTAATAGCAGCAGGAAAACCCGGATCTCTAATTAATATTTCTTCACAAATGGGGTTAGTGGGCGGACGAGATCGTGCCGTATACTGTGCATCAAAGCACGCCGTAGAGGGTTTTTCAAAAGCGATGGCAATAGAATTTGGTCCGTTCAATATAAGAGTAAACACAATATGCCCAACTTTCATCCTTACTGACATGACCCGAAATACTCTTGAACAACCTGACAAAAGAGCTTGGATCGAAAGTAAAATTAAACTCGGTCGGGTGGGAAAAGCCGAAGATATCATGGGAGCAACGGTATATTTGGCATCTGATGCATCGGCCCTTGTTACAGGATCAGCACTATTGATTGATGGAGGTTGGACTGCAGGCTAGCTTCAAAAAAACGCTGCCAACCAATTCTCAAACTTTTTGGATTATGTGTACTCATCTACAGTATCAGTGCGAACATTATGGTTTTGAATGCTAAATCCACACAAATGCATTAACTTTCTTTTTTAGTTCTAGCATGTTCAATTTTTATATTAAAAAACGAGCAATTGAATTACACCCCCTCAATTTTGTTGTCATAATGTTGGACTTTGTCCGAATTGATCTAACTGACTGTTTGCTTGTTCTGGTATGAAGTAATCAGTATATTTCATCTATGGGCTATAAAGATTCATATAACTCTCTTCTTTTGCATTATAAAAAGATTTTAAGCCTGAAACAAGTTTCTGAAATTCTTTCCTGGGATCAGCAAACCATGATGCCTACCAAAGGATATGAAAACCGTGCAAGGCAACTTTCACTATTATCGGGAACGATTCATCAATTACAAACTGATCCGAAAATACCAGATTTGATAGAGGACGCAGAAATTATGAGTCATGATTCAGTCCAAATCAATCTTAAAGAGGTAAAGAAACAATTCCGAAGAGCTACCTTAGTACCGAAATCATTAATTGAAGAGCTGGCATCAAAGGCTTGCCTCGCCCAAGCGTCATGGTTAGAAGCAAAGAACCAAAATGATTTTTCTCTATTTCTGCCTGAATTAGAAGGAATTGTACATTTAAAGCGGAATGAAGCTGACTGTATAAGGAATCCGAATACAACGAGATATGATGCGCTACTAAATGATTTTGAACCCGATGAAACTTCAAGAAATTTAAAAGACATTTTTTTTGACTTGAAAACACATTTAATCAAATTGAGAGAAAAAGTACTGGTATCAAGTATGAAAATACCTGAACTAAAGGGCTCTTTTTCAAAAGCAGATCAACTTAAACTAGGAGCGGAAGTTGCAAGGAAATTAGGTTATGATTTTGAAGCCGGGAGAATTGATCTTAGCGCCCACCCCTTTTGTTCTGGATCAAACATGGATGACGTTCGGATCACCACTCATGTAAAAGAAGCAGATCCTTTTTACTCCCTTTTTGCAGTAATGCATGAAACAGGTCATGCGCTTTACGAGCAAGGTCTATCCAGGAAGACAGCTTTTGAACCAATTGGTTCATTTGCCTCAATGGGTATTCATGAAAGCCAAAGCAGGTTAGTAGAAAACCATGTCGGGAGATCTTCCCCTTTTTGCCATTATACCCAGGACTTGCTCTTAAAATTTTTTGGAGAGGCCTCTATTCCTGATAAAGCCACATTATTTAAAATGGTGAATCGGGTAACGAACGGGTTTATTCGGACTGAGGCCGATGAACTCACTTATGATCTTCATATTATGTTGCGGTTTGAATTAGAAGAAAAGCTCATTGAGGGTAACCTTGCCACAAAAGACTTGGAAGAATCTTGGAACCATCTTTTCCTAACAGATTTTGATATTCCTGTGCCTGATGCAAGACAGGGAGTTCTACAGGACATTCATTGGTCATTAGGTGCCTTTGGTTATTTCCCTACCTACACAGTAGGGAATATTTATGCAGCTGCACTTTTCCAGAAAATTACTTCAGATTACCCTGAAGCGATGGAGCAAATGGAAAAAGGAGATATTGGACTGATTAGAGACTGGTTGAAATCTAATATTCATTGCCATGGGAAAAAATTCGGAGCACGCGACTTAATTGAAAATGCAATTGGCCAGCCCATTACGGTTAAGCCACTACTAGCACATTTAACAAGCAAGTTTTCTGAAATTTATAACTTTTAAATAGAATATCTCTTAACTATTGAGCTTTCATTATGATATTATCATAGGGAGTTTTAGAAGGATTTGTCTGCAATCCATGAAAAAAACAATATCGAAGCCTCCAAGAGTAAATTTAAGGAGATAATGGTGTTGACTCCCAACACTATTTGTATGAGCCTGCTTATTCTAAGCCTGTAAAATACATTATTATAATAAAGGGAGAAAAATAATGAAGATAATTAATCTTCTAGGTACAGCAGTTTTAGTTACACTGCTTTCACTTTTTGGTGTCGCCCATGCACAGAAATCCGGTGGCACTATGGTATTTCTGGTACAACCAGAACCACCGACAATGGCTGGATATGTGTCAACTTCAGGGCCCATCGGCCTTTTAGCACCAAAGATCTATGAAGGATTATTTGACTATGATACTGCCGGCAAAATGATCCCCGTGCTGGCCGAAAGCTACGAGATGAGTGCAGATGGGAAAACCGTTACATTCAAACTGAGAAAAGGTGTTAGTTGGCATGATGGTAAACCATTTACATCAGCAGATGTTCAATTTTCCATAATGAATGTTCTTAAGGAGGTACACCCACGTGGGCCAAATTCTTTCAAAGAAGTTTCAAGTATTGACACACCAGATTCACATACTGCGGTTTTCAATCTAGATAACCCTGCACCATACATGATGAGAGCCTTCTCAGCATATGAATCTCCAATGGTTCCCAAACATCACTTGGAAGGCCAAGATCTTAAAGGGGCAAAACTAGGTAACAACCCTGTAGGAACAGGACCATACAAATTTGTTGAATGGAAAAAAGGTCAGTATATTCGCCTAGATAAAAACGAAGATTATTGGGGAAGTGATGGCCCATATCTAGACAAGATCGTTGGACGCTTTGTTCCGGATGCTTCAACCCGTACGGCTGCAATGGAAAATGGGGAAGTTCTTTATGCTGCATACAATGCTATACCAAATATTGATGCTGTCCGTTTGAAGGAGCGAGATGACATAGGCGTTACTACTGATGGTTACTCAATGATCAACCCTATGGCTCTCATTGAGTTTAACACCAAGGAAGGACCTTTCGTCGATGCTGCCGTTAGACGAGCAATTTCAACCGCAATTGATAGACAGTTCATGATAGATACTATCTTTTTTGGTTATGGGAAACCTGCAACCAGTGCATTGTCCAGTAACTTCAGTGCGACTGGTTTACATGCAGAAATGCCCAATTATCCAGCAAATGGAGACATTGCTGCAGCCAACAAAATCTTAGACGATGCTGGATATGCTAAAGACGGTAACGGTGTAAGAATGAAGGGAACATTTGATCTCATTCCTTACGGAGAAGATTGGAGAAGAGGTGGTGAATACTTGAAACAAGTCCTGGGAGACATCGGTATTCAAGTAGACCTCCGATACGAAGATGTTCCAACTTGGTTGAAGCGTATCTACCATAATTATGATTTTGAAATGAACCTGAATTACTTCTACCAATTATCAGATCCGGTGCTTGGAGTTCACAGACATTATGGAACTAATATGATCCGTAAAGGCACACACTTCGTTAACTCATCCCGCTACAGCAATCCAGAATTAGATAAATTGCTGAGGGCTGGGATGACTCAACCAGATGCCACGAAGCGAGCAGCCATTTACAAGGATATCCAAACGATCCTAGCTGAAGATATGCCAGTTGTTAACTTGTTTGAACTAGAGTTTCTAACTGTCTTTAATACTAAGCTAAAGGACGCTTATGGTTCAGCTATGGGCGCTTATGCATCATTTGGAAATGCTTGGCTAGATGACTAAATGACAAAAACTTTGCGGCGCTAGTTTTAAGCTGGCGCCGCAATTTTGAGTTTTATTTTAAATTGTGATTGAAAAATTCCAGTAATAGGAAATTGCAAAGCCCAAGATGAATAGAACAAGTAAAATTCTTCGCTACGTCTCTCGGCGACTCTTGCAAGGGATCCCAATTATTCTCGCAATAATTGTATTAAACTTTTTCTTGCTAAATCTGGCCGAAGGGGATGCTGTTGATGTGTTGGCAGGCGAAGCAGGCTCGGCCACTCCAGAATATATGGATCAATTACGAGCAAAATTTGGCCTTGATAAACCGCTTCCAGTTCAACTATTAGTCTATCTCAAAAATGTCGTTACATTAGATCTTGGTTACTCCTTCAGGCATGACATGCCCGTGTCCAAGCTCATTGTTGATAGGTTTTGGCCTACCCTTTTGTTAATGGTTAGCACCATAATTCTAGCAGTTGGTTTTGGTATATTGTTAGGTCTTTTGGCAGCAGTGAGCTTAAATACCTGGAAGGATGCAATAATAACTGTTTTTGCTTTGATCACATACGCAACTCCACTTTTTTGGGTTGGGTTGATGATGATAGTCGTTTTTTCGCTTAATTTTGGATGGTTTCCAACCAGTGGCATGGAGAACATTGCTGCCTTCCATGAAGGGTTCGATCGGGTCAAGGATATAGCACACCATTTAGTATTACCAACAATAACTCTTTCTCTTTTTTATTTGGCTCTTTATACACGCATGATGCGAGCATCGATGTTAGAACAATACGGATTAGACTATGTCGTAACGGCACGAGCTAAGGGCCTTACAGAACGACGAATTACTTTTGTGCACGTACTAAGAAATGCCTTGCTACCTGTGGTTACCATGGCAGGAGTACAGGTTGGAGCTCTGATTGGTGGTTCAGTAATAGTAGAGTCAGTTTTTGCTTGGCCAGGACTTGGAATGTTAGCCTTTGAGTCCCTTTTTGCCCGAGATCTGAATCTGTTATTAGGAATTTTTTTATTATCTTCTGCACTAGTTGTGGCAGTGAATCTAATAGTTGACGTAATTTATTCCTTTTTAGACCCAAGAATAGAGATTGGATGACATGATTGATTTTTGGAAAAGATTTTCAAGAAATCGATCGGCTGTCTTCGGTCTGGCAATTTTAGTAGCTGTTCTTTTTGTAGCTACTATCGCAAGCCTTATTTACCCAGAAGATCCTTTTCGTCTAGCTGGAAAGCCTTTGTCCGGTCCCGGTTTGAATGGTTTTTTATTGGGGAGTGACTCCTTAGGACGCGATGTTGCTTCAGGAATAGCCCATGGTGCCAAAACATCACTACTAATAGGTTTGATAGCAACACTTGCTGCTGTCTTTATTGGAATCATTTTTGGCGCCTTTTCAGGCTACTATGGTGGTCGAATAGATGATTTATTAATGCGAATAACAGAAATCTTTCAAACAATCCCTTCTTTTGTTTTTGCCATACTTTTAGTTGCAATCATGAAACCTTCAATTGAAAGCATAGTGATTGCGATAACAGTGGTTTCATGGCCAGGAGTTGCTAGATTGGTTCGCGCAGAATTTCTTTCACTAAAAAATAGAGAATTTGTGCAAGCTTGCCATACACTAGGTATGAGTGATTTACGCATCATGCTTCGAGAAATTCTACCAAATTGCCTTAGTCCAATAATTGTCATTGGTTCTCTCATGGTTGCAACAGCAATTCTGATTGAGAGTGGATTAGCTTTTTTGGGTCTTGGTGATCCTAATATTATGAGTTGGGGATTTCAAATTGGTGCAGGGCGCACGATGCTACGGTCTGCCTGGTGGGTTTGCACATTTCCTGGAATAGCTATCTTGATAACTGTTTTAGCTATAAATCTTGTGGGAGAAGGTCTAAATGATGCTTTAAACCCCCGTTTGAGAGAACGGCAATGATAAAACACCTGCTTAGTATAAACAATTTGTCGATTTTACTTCCTGAAGGAGCCGATAGGAAATGTGCCATAGAAAATGTAAATCTCACTTTGAGTGCAGGTGAGACACTCTGTGTAGTTGGAGAAAGTGGTTCAGGGAAGTCCCTAACGGCAAAAGCTATTATGGGCCTGTTACCCGCCCCACACGTTAGAGTTGGTTCTGGCTCAATCAACTTTGGGACTGAAGATTTGGTTCAGGTTAGCTATGAACGTCTTCGACAAATTCGTGGAAGCGAAATCTCAATGATTTTCCAAGAGCCGATGACAGCATTAAATCCAGTCATGTCTATAGGTAATCAGATTGATGAGATTTTTAGATATCATGCATCTATGGCTAAATTGGAACGCCAAGGAAAAGCCATCCAACTTTTGAAAGACGTCAAGTTACCTGATCCCAAGCAAATTATGAATACATTTCCTCATGAACTATCAGGAGGACAGCGTCAAAGGGCTATGATAGCAATGGCGCTTGCTCTAAGTCCAAAAATTTTAATCGCTGACGAACCAACAACAGCCCTTGATGTTACCACCCAAGCTCAGATCCTCAAATTGATCAAAGAAATGCAGTCAACTTACAATTCGGGAGTTCTCTTCATCACCCATGATTTTGGCGTTGTCGCTGATATCGCTGATCGAGTTGCCGTAATGCAAGAAGGTTTAATCGTCGAATCTGGTACAGTAAATCAAGTTTTGAATCAACCAAGTCATCCCTATACTAAATCTCTCATAGCAGCCGTACCAAGTTTAACACCCAGAGCTCCAAGAAAAAAATCCGATGAAAGTGTAATTAGAGTTAACAGATTAAATAAGGTTTTTGGTGGTGAAAAAAGTTTTTTTGGTTTTGGGAAGAGTAAAAGAATTGTTAATGCTGTACAAAACGTTTCACTAGACCTCTTCCAGGGGGAGACATTAGGAATAGTTGGAGAGAGCGGGTCAGGTAAATCAACATTAGCAAGGTGTATTATTCGGTTAATGGATTATGATGATGGAGATGTATCAATTAATGGTACAAATATTTCGAAAATGGGGCGCGCTGAGATGAGACCATTTCGGGCTAAAATGCAAATGGTTTTTCAAGATCCTTTTGCATCATTAAATCCAAGAATAAAAATTGGTAATATAATTGCACAAGGTCCCTTAATCCAAGGCAAGTCAAAATCTGAAGCAGAAGAAAGGGCTCGAGAATTATTGTCAATTGTGGGGCTGGATAGTAAAGCATATGATCGCTATCCCCATGAATTTTCTGGAGGGCAGAGACAGCGAATAGGAATCGCCAGAGCCCTTGCGCTCAAACCTGAAGTTCTCGTAGCAGATGAGCCGGTATCAGCCCTCGATGTATCTATTCAAGCTCAGATTTTAAAACTTCTAGACGACATAAGAAGACAAATGAACCTATCAATGGTCTTCATTACCCACGATCTGCGTGTTGCCGCACAAGTCTGTGATAGAATAGTGGTTATGAGGTATGGGAAAATTGTTGAAGTCGGCACAACTGCAGAGATATTTGGTAATCCGACCCACGATTATTCAAAAGAGCTCTTAAGTGCAGTTCCAGGAAAAGGTTGGGAAAACAAGAATAGTGCCTCACTCCGATAAAATATTTTATTCAATAGTAGAACTCTCTAAATCTTTTCATGAGGGTCACATAAGACCCAGTGAAATAACTGAATTTTACCTGAATAATATAGCTAAAAAAGATCCAAAAATCAAAGCATACCAAGCAGTTTACAATGAAAATGCCCATTTATTGGCAAAAGAGGCTGATACAGCTATTTCTTTAGGAAAAAGGCTAGGTCCCTTTCATGGCATACCATTTGTTCTTAAAGATATTTATGATGTAGAGGGTCAGATAACCACATCTGGTTCAAAGATGCATGAAAGTAAAATGGCAACGACAACCTCCAAGATGGCCGAACTTTTACTAGCTGCTGGAGGTATCCTTCTAGGGAAATCTAAGACTGTAGAGTTTGCATTTGGTGGATGGGGAACAAATGAAAAGATGGAAACCCCATGGAATCCATGGGATATGAAAAACCATCGCATTTGCGGGGGGTCATCATCAGGTTCAGGAGCTGCGCTCTCATCTAATCTAACCGTTTGTGCTACCGGTACGGATACTGGTGGTTCTATTCGCCTTCCAGCAGCTTTCTGCGGGGTTACAGGTTTAAAGGTTACCAAAGATTTTTTATCAACTAAAGGGATTACGCCTCTTTCACATACTCTTGATACCCCTGGTCCAATGGCAAGATCGCTCCTTGATTTAGTGATCATGTTTGAAGTCTTAAAAGGTACAGAAGGTTTAAAAATTGACCACCAAATGGCCAATAAAAAGGGCTTATTCAACCACTTAATTAAAGGTATTTCTGGACTTCGCATTGGTACTATCAGTCAGAAAGATCGCTCACAATGTTCCAACCAAGTACTTAACCAATATGATAAAATAGTGAAAATACTTGGAAACCAAGGGGCTATAATTGAAGAATTTATCCCTCCAATTGATTATAGCGACATGTCAAAAAAAGCTGGGGACATTATTTCAATTGAAGCTTATTCCTATCATGGGCATTTTTGTGAAGATAAAAACTCCATTATGGATGAGGATGTACGACAAAGGATCCTTAAGGCAAAAGATTTTTCAGTCAGCCAATATAAGTATTTACTAGAAGAAAGAAAAGCCAATGAAAAAACCTTTCTTAATTCAATGCGGAGTTTTGATGCATTAATAACCCCAACAACTACGCATGAAGCGGCTTTAGTTGAAGATGTTGACCAAGCAATTTCCCCTGGCTATTTTACTCGACCATTTAATTACATAACCATGTGCGCTTTATCAGTTCCGATTGGGTTGGGTGAGAATGGTTTACCAGTAGGTTTACAAATTGCGGCACGGCCAAACGACGAACAAATGACACTACGCATTGGTGGTGAGATAGAACGTAACGTCTCATCGATTTTTAGCACTAGCTAAACCGAATATTTGATGGGACCAAGCCTCTTTGAAAAAACATTGGCCAGAAGTCTTGAGATGTTGTTATCGTAATTTTTCCATGGCAAACTACCACAAAAAGTTATAGACCCAGTTGAAAAAACATTCCCACCGCCCTCTACATCAAAATAAACCATATCAGCTCGACGAACGTTATCTTCCAAACCTCCTGACATATTTGTCAAATGGGTTAATTGTTCCTCTGGAACGAGCATGAAATCTTTTTCAGTATCATATGATTGAGCTATGATTTGAATGTCCTGACCCTCGTCAAGCTTAGAATCTACTCTATCTAGTTCGAACCCAGCTGCGCCGTTCCCACTGAATCCAAAATCACCAATGATGTCTTCATCAATGCCTTCAAAGATCCAATCCATATTACTTTCATGGGTTGATCTCTTATATGGCATACCAATAAATGTTCCTTGCGCAGTAAAGCCAACGCCTACCAATTGTTGAGGTGGGCGCCCATTTCTCCTCCATAGGCCTCCGTATTTACCATCAAAGGATTGATAATATTCTCCCGGCTCAGAAGCCCAGGCCCTTATACCATCTTCCGCCCGGCGAATTTCTAAAATATCAGGATCCTGCTGTTGTCGAGCTATTTTCCAATAAAACCCATTTCCCCCTAAATAGTTTAGAGATCCACCAGAGTTTCTGTAACTCATTAATGCATCTAAGGTATTGGAAGTATGATATTCAGGATGTGTACCCGTTGTAACCATGGGGTATTCCTTAATCGCTTCAAAACCCTCATTATGCAATTCATTGTCAGTTATTATGTCATAAGAAATCTTTTTGTCATGCAACCAAGCAATAAGATGACTATCTGCAGGAAAATGTCTCAACCCTGAGCATTTTGAGTTGCCAAAAGTGATATAGCCAGGCCTTAGGTTAAACAAAGGTCTTTTGTGTGACGCATAGCATATTCCCGATCCATCCGAATGATAATTATACGTCGAAAGACCATAATCTTTATACTCCGCAGGATTATATGGATACGCTTTCCAGTCTTTTATTTTTTCTTGCCACGAATCTGAATAGTCGGGCCTAGCATGATTACCATAAATTGAATATGTAAAAGTTGATACCAAGACACACAGTTCTGCTTGCCTATTTCCAATTTGAGGGCAAACAAAAAACGGTATCGAATCTTCATTGCCATCACACCTTATTTTCATAAGATAGATACCCGAATCCATGATTTTGGGGATCTCAAAAGTAAAATCCGTTTCCCAACCGAAATCATAAATGTCATCTTCATGAAAATGAATGGCTGCATAATGTTCAGGTTTGTGTGTCCAGTTCATTTCACTACCATCCCAAGTTGAACTTTTGACAGCTCGTGTGGGATAATTAATTAACTGTAATTCGGGACAATCTGTTCCAAATACATTAGAAGTTTTCATACCCCTTGAAAAATCCCACTTAGCCAGAGGCAAAGAATCTACTGTAATTGCAGGAGACTCAATTTTGCCATTAAAATGCTGTTTTGCGATATTCTGATTAATTCTTGCAGCGACAGTTAATGAAGAACCAAAATTGATAGCACCTATAGTATCTATTTTTATAATAGATTCAAATGTACGTTTCCTCCTCTGGATTTCTTGGCATGTGATTGTGATGTTACCGGCTATGGATATTTTTCCTTCTACTTGATACCAATTTCTTTCTGACAGCCTGCAGCGTAACTCTACTGTTCCCCATTGGCTGGAAAGATTCAAATTGCCATTTCTACCTATGGAAAGAGAAATATCAGATATGGACATCAAACATTGCTCTCTTTTCGCAAGGAAGGTGGGACAGCATTTGCAAGATAAACTGAGACTCTCACTTGCTTCTACCTTAAGCGGGATAGCAGTTTTCGCATAGGAGCCCGGATAGAATCTCTGCTCACGGGATGGAACTTTTATCGGTTTAAATAAGTGATTGCAATCTTCTTCAACGAGCCCTCCAATAGCTGGGTTTGGATCCGCATTGATGGATCTGTATAAATTAACGGTGTAATCTAATTTGCTTTTACTTGAAACTTTGAATTCAATTTTCTCACCTGGCCTAGCCGATAATCTATCAGAGTAACCTATTAATGGCACCGTTCTCATTTAATATTTTTCCTTTCTGATTTTTTCATAATACTATTTATATTAGAGTTCTTGAATTATAAAACCAATCAAGAAAAACAATCATTAATTGCCTTTGGGATTAGAAGTCACGGTGTCACCCTTAGATGATTTAGATTAAAAAAATGTTCTAATATAAGCAAATATTAAATGTGAAAACCATAAAAAGATAATTTACGATCAGTCTCTTTTCTTAGCTTTATTTTCTAACTCAATCAAAACTCTACCGGCATAGGCTGTCAGCCATTCATTACCTTCGTAATGGAAATTTAAGTAACCCATTTTTAATAGCATCTTCGTAGGCACTACGTAGATTTATAATGGATTGCTTATTCATTAAGAGGGTTACAGTTTTATTGGTCTCATCTATATAGGAAAGATTAGAAAACTCAGCTTTGATTAGAGCTTTTGATACTCTTTGTTTAATACCAGACTTAGATACTATCATAGTCATCCAACAACTACCCCCGTGTTTAGTTCACTAGACAATACCCTTCCAATTCCTCTTTTCTGAAGTTAATTTACGTAATAATTAAGTCCGGAGGACATACAATTTCCTTCGTTACATGCTCGCTTAATTCGTTTCCCTATTTTTTTTATAAAGCATCTTATAGCAAACGACCTCCATCCCCCTCAAATCCTTCTCATATAAATATTCTTTCCCGACTTCAGATTTGAATATTACTATTTTTTTCTCAGCCCTGTTCGGGTAATCTCTTGGGCGACCTTGATAGAATTCACTTAGGCATTTCTCAAGTCTCTTATAACCATCAACTTTTGTTTCAGCAAACATAGCAGTAAAAATACAAAAACAGAACAGTAGTACCAAGAAACTCCTCATTTGATTATAATGCATCAAACTTTCTTTTCTGAAAAGGAAAGAAAACTAGAGCTTTCACCGTCAGGATCCATAAGTGAAGCACCTTGTCCAACTACTGAATTCACCACTTGCCTCTCCACTATCCTCACGGCAGACATCCTGATATCTAGATATATACACCAGAAATAATATTATGGTTCTTATGTTGGATTGATACACTATAAATTAATAATTCAACTTATAAAAAATGAGGGTCACCTTGGACAAGGTTTGGCTCTTTGGACTTGCGGATATAAATAAAAACCACTAAAAATTTTATTGGATAAGGTATTGCTCAACAGTCACTTCCACTAATATGTTAAGAAAAAAAAATGGCTAAACCATTGGATTTCTACTATTCACCAACCCCTAATGGTTGGAAAATTAGCATCATGCTGGAAGAGTGCGGGTTGCTTTATAATACGATATTGATGGATTTAAATCGTGGAGATCAGTTTAAAACGGATTTTTTGCGCATAAGCCCAAATAATCGAATGCCAGCTATTGTTGATTATGATACGCAGCTACCCACAACTGTTTTTGAATCTGGTGCTATTTTATTATACCTAGCGGAGAAGACTTCGAAATTTATTCCAAAGTCTAAGCTAGCTAAAAAACAAGTTATTGAATGGCTTTTTTGGCAAGTGGGTAACTTGGGGCCAATGGCTGGACAGCACAGTCATTTTTGGAATTATGTCCCAGACTCAGAGAAAGACAGTTATGCCGCAAAAAGATATGCAAAGGAATATGATCGATGCTTCGAAGTCCTTGAGCGGCAATTGGATGGTCGAGAATACTTAGTTCATGAGTATTCTATAGCTGACATAATTTCTTGGCCATGGGTTTTAATTGCCAAAGCTATGGGAAGATCACTTGATCCTTACCCAAACGTTATGCAGTGGCGGGAGCGTATAAAGAAACGTCCTGCAGTTAGAAAAGGGGTAGACTTGATGAAAAGGAAAACTTGCCCCACTCAAGGATCAAAACATTTAATTGGAAGTTAATTAGTCAAAGCTGCTCATCTGAAAAGTATTGGGCATCTCATTTATTCTTTCTACCGTTTCTGCATCTTTTTGAACAATATTTTACTTGAAGCCATACTTTTTCCCATTTTTTTCGCCAGAGAAACGGTCGTTCACAAACAGGACATATTTTCTGCTGTAAATATCCTTTTTTCATTACATCCCACTATTAGGTTTATGACTTTTGTACAACCAATCAAACCCCAAACGAAAATGCTAACTTGGAACCAAGTAAAATCATAGAAATGCTATATTAGTAAATATTTCAAATTTTAAAAACTTCCAACTTATTTAGCTCCCTCAGAAATTTGTCGCTGTCATAACGTATTGCTTCTTTGCGATCATCAGTCATCCTATCAAAAACTTTATACATCAGGCCGATACGATGATTACTCTTTAGCTTTTCACGATTGCCAGCAAGAAAAGACCAATATAGATAATTAAACGGGCATGCATCAGAGCCATTTTTCTTGGTTACTTTATAGCTACAGTTCTTACAGTAATCAGACATCTTGTTGATATAACTTCCACCGGCAGCATAAGGCTTGCTAGCTAAATACCCTCCGTCAGCAAACAAAATCATTCCAGAAACATTGGGTAACTCAACCCATTCATAGGCATCAGCATAAACAATGAGAAACCACTCATTGACATATTTAGGATCAATTCCCAGTAGTAAAGCTAAATTCCCGAGCACCATCAAGCGCTGGATATGATGAGCGTAAGCATTTTTTTTTGTCTCAAAAACGCACTGATTAATACAATTCATCTTGGACTTTCCAGTCCAAAAAAAATCAGGCAGTTTGCGGGTTGCCCCAAAGAAGTTCTGCTCAGCATATTCAGGCATTTTAAGCCAATAGACCCCACGTACATATTCTCGCCAACCAATAATCTGGCGGATGAATCCTTCCACCGC
>CACIIZ010000019.1 GCA_902586855.1 uncultured Alphaproteobacteria bacterium
AAGTAGGCAATGATATTGCTGCAGCGAAGGCTCCCGAGGTTGTTGGGTCTTGGTGGAAAGCAGATTTTACCAATAATGATGGATCCAATATTAATGGCCGTATACAAGTTAAATTACTTGATGATAGTGGCAACTGGGGTTCTGCATGGAAAGTTTGGAGCTGGACTTGGCTAAAAGAATACGGCATTTATCGTGTAGAAGACGCTGATGGGAAGTTCATCAGTGAAATAACGGGTGGTGGGCATCGTTATGTTGTTGACCCTGATGGCACTATTCACAAGTATGTTAATAAGGGCAATCAACTTAAGCTTAAAGATCATTACAAATTTGATGGCACGTCCTTTATTGATACGAATGGCAATACGACTGCCTTAGCTGACTTAGCGGGCGGTAAAACTTTTGCAGTGAATAAGAGTGCTTCCTCAACTTCAAATTATAAAATAGATGGGGCAGATGACCCAACCTTAACGCTCTTTCGGGGCAAAACCTACACCTTTGATATGTCGGGAAGTGGACATCCTTTTTATTTAAAAACAACTTCTTCAACAAGTGGTATAAATGATGAATATAAAACAGGAGTAGTTCGAAATGGGAGTAGTGGGAGCTCAAATGATGGGGATAGCCTTGTCTTTACCGTTCCCTACGATGCTCCAGATACACTCTATTATCAATGCTCTCAACATGCTGGTATGCTGGGAACAATCAATATTCTGGATGCAGATATTCGTTTGAATGTTCCAGGAGGTAAAACAAGCCATAGTAGTTCGGTAGTAGACGGTGATACTCTCATCACCGTTTCTAATCTCACCAATAATTATTTTAATTCAGGGAATACCGATGTAGCGAGTAATGAGCCAACCATTAAAATAAGTAATGATGCTATTCTGGAAGCATTACCTGGAGTAAAAATAGGAACTCTTTCTGCAGGAGATAAAACGGGAACCTTTTCACTGACTAACTCAGAAAGTTACCTCACCATTAGTGGTAATGACCTAAAGTTAACCGATGGCTTTATCCTAGATTACGAAAGTGGAAAGGTATTTGACGGTCGTTCTGGTTCCTGGGATCCATCTAGTCCTATTGCATGGAATAAAAGTATTGGTATTACTTTGACTGATAGTGATGGGACAGTTACCACGGGAACCATAACAACGAGTATTGCTAATCTTGATGAGACCATCACTGTCGCCCCTGTTTCTTTAGCTCTCAATAAATTTGGCGGAACGGTTGCTTTATTATCAACCAACTCGGTTCATCTCACTAATATAATTTTAGGTCATCAAAATAAGCATGATTATTTTGAGATTGTTGGTAACAAGCTAAAGCTTAAAGATACCTATAGTTATAATGGATCTGTCATTAAGGATAGTTCTGGTGGTTCTCATGACATTAAGAAATTAGCAAATGTGAAGCTTGGCATCCATGGCGGTGTCACCATTCTAGAAAAAACTCCCTCTACAGCTCAACAGACAATTTCAACGAGTATCTTTGATCTCAATGAGACCCTGAGCATTAATGCCAAGGCATTTTTTACTAATCACTATGGCGAAGCCATTGCTGATGTTAAACCTAATGCAACTAATTATTTTGATGAGGTCACGCTTTCCTCAGATACTTTCTTTGAATGCGTCAATGGGGAACTAAAACTCAAGAGTGATTATCAATTTAACGGAAACAAGATCCAAGACAAAAATGGAGTTGAGTATGACATAAATAAACTAAATTCGTTGACTTTCACTCCTACTGGTTCTCTTGTCACTTCTGATGCAATTACCAGTAATGCTGCTTCTATTAGTAAAACTATTACAGCATCAGATCTATACACTCATTACATCAATGATCACAACAGTTTAGAAGCTATTTCAAGTACTTTTTCTACTATTTTAGGAGATGGAAATAAAGATAATAGAGTAGATATTGTAATTTTAGGAGATGGATATCTTCTAAGCCAACTCAAATATTTGCAACCACAACATATTCATAATGTCACTGATTATCTCTTTTATAATTCTGATGCTGAACCATTTAACACCTACAAAAATTACTTTAACTTTCATGTTATTAAAACCGTATCTAACGAGAGTGGTGTAGACGATCCTAAAGAAAATATTTATGTCGATACAGCACTTAATATGACTCTAGAACCTGGGGTTGGGACATATGGCAATGCAAGTGATGATGGGACAGCAGTTGGAGCAGCTTTGTCCCATGGATTAGATGGTACTGGCGTTCAGCCCGACCAACTCTTTGTGATGGTTAATACCCCTATAGGTGGAGGAGTCGCAAGGGGTTTTGCTGGAGTACCAGGAGTTATCCAAAGTGCTTATCCTGGAATGGGAAGTACACTTGCCCATGAGTTTGGACATTCCATTGGTGATTTAAGTGACGAATATGTGTGGAAAGAACTTGCTCAACAGTGGGGGATAGGAGATGGCATTCTTTATACTGGGTCAGAATATAATTTTGGTCCTAATATAACTACCGATCCTACAGGAAAAAAATGGGAAAGATGGTGGGGATATGACGATGGTATTTTAGGCCCAATAGGTGCATATGAAGGGGGTTATTACCATGAAAAAGGAGTATATACACCAACGCCTGGTTCTATTATGGGGTCTGCAGGAAGAATTCAAAATATAGATCAATTTGATGCTATTGGCAAAGAGGCAATGATTCTTGGTATCTATAAAAATGTAACGCCTCTTGATGATTATAGTGGTAAAGGTTATTCCCATTCTTCAGCAAACCCTATGGTTAATCCTACCTCGATAATTTTAGATGCTGTTGACGAAAGTTTATTAACTTTCGAATGGAAAATAAATGATTCCACCCAAATTGATAAGACGACTTCAAAATTTGATGTGGCTGGGGCAGGTCTGTCCGATGGCACTTATAAAATTACTGCTATAGCTAAAGATGATAGCCCATTGGTAAAGTTAGATAAATCGTCTATGACCCAAACTGTTGATTGGGTGGTCAAGATTGATAACTCAGATCCTAATGGACAAACCTATGGCACCGAAGGCAATGATTTTCTTACTACTGGTAGTAAAAATGATACTTTAAAAGTAGGCGCAGGAGATGATCAGGTGCTCAGTGGTAGTGGAACAGATATCATTGACCTTGGATTAGGTGCAGATGTTATTGATGCCGGGGTAGATGACGACACCATTAATCTTTCTGCTGATGGTATTTGGGGATCCAAGATCGAGGCTTGGAACATAAACTCTTTAAAAACTATTTTTAGTAAAATTTCTCTTGAAGGAAAAAATAAGTTTAATGACGTAATAAGCGGAAATAATGGTTTAGATACCATAAATCTCACTGCGGGCTCAGATGCCTTTTTTCTCCATGATGCCATTGGAGATTTTAATAGTAGCCTTTCCTTAAGTGATGATGCCTATGGCAGAAAGAATACATATCGAATGACATCCATTGAAACCATTAATGGTGGAGCAGGGGATGATATTATAGACCTTACTTCTCCAAATACTTCTATTTCAACAGCCATGGTGATCAATGGTGAGGCTGGCTCCGACGTGATTTGGGCCTCTGCTGGAGACGATACCTTAAATGGAGGGGAGGGTAATGATGTATTATTTGGTGGAGCAGGCATTGATACCCTCACAGGCGGATCAGGGGCTGATATCTTTGAATTTGAAAAGGCATCAGGTAATGATGTGATTAAAGATTATAATTTATCCCAAGGGGACAAGCTCAAATTTTATCTTCAAGCAGGTGATCCCAATACGATTAGTTCTGCGTCAGGTAATACTGTAAAATGGGGATCGTTATCACTTACATTTGAGGGCGCGTCTTTTTCAGGCCTTAGTGATATTTCTACTGAGTTTATTATTCCTGAGGTTTAATTGTGACCCCCTTAAAGGTGGATGGTCGCAGGCAAATCGTATCCAGTTCTACATAACTTTGCATAATCATACTTTCCCTGCATAACTCTATATAGCTTGTTTTATTGGATAATATGGCGTACTGTAGCTTTACATCGCTATAGTCGTAGGTTCGAGTCCTGCCTCGCCTACCAAAATCGTTAGATGTTATAATCTTGGGTTTCTTTTGACGTGAACCGAGGCAAAATCCTCTGAGCATATTATGATAAAAATTCTCCCACAGCATAAAGTTTTTCTTTTTTTCTTCTTATATTCATTTTCATTTGGTGCAATCTTTCCAAGAATTGGGGACATGCAAGTTCAGATGAATATTGCTGAAGGGGCCTTAGGGTTGGCATTAGTTGGATTACCCTTAGGTGTTCAGTTTGCTTTGTTTTTTGCTGACAAAATTTTGGTATTTCTTGGATTTAGATTTGCAATGTTTATTGGAGTTCCAACTATAGGAATTTCTTTAATTTTTGCATCACTTGCATTTGATCCAGTCAGTTTTTTCTTTGCCTTGCTCGTTGGAGGAATGGCCGTCGGAATAGTTGAGGTGGCTGTAAATTTAGAGGCAGACAGAGTAGAATATCATATAGAAAAAAGAATAATGAATAGAAGTCACTCATTTTGGAGTCTTGGGTTCTTCTCCGCGGGTCTTTTAGGGGCTTTATGTTCCCAAGGAAAGATTACTCCCACACTCCATATGGTAGTTTCCTGTTTTGTTGGTTCCTTGCTGGTGATATATTTTGCGTCTAGTTACAAGGAAGCTAGCTTTCGGCCTAACTCAATTCATCATACATCAACATTCGTTTTACCCTCTAAAAGTGTGCTTGCGCTAGTAATATTTACCTTGTCAGCTATGCTCATTGAAGGGGCAGGTATCGATTGGTCTATAATCTTTATGAGAGATATTTATGGGACACCAGCTTTTTTAAACGGCACTGCACTATTCTTAGGAGCTTTAGCTCAATTTGTAATTAGATATTTTGCTGATCCTATTGTTGAAAAATATGGATCAGAATCTGTCGCTCGTATATCGATTGTTACTATGTTTTTTGGTTTGATTCTTGTTTGCCTTACTGATCAACCTTATATCGCCCTAGTTGGTTTTGCCCTAATGGGAGGTGGTACAGCCGTCTTATTTCCTCTTGCCGTATCCGCTGCAGCCCAAAAATCTGATAGGTCGGCTGCTACTAATGTGGCATCTTTGGCACAATTATCTTTTGTTGTTTTTTTAATAGGGCCACCATTTTTGGGTTTTGTAGCTGAACATTTTGGTATTCGTGTATCTTTTGCTATCTGCTTACCTTTCCTATTTTTGAGTTGGATTTTTGTATTTTCCTTAAAAAAAGATTGAATAAAATTTCAATTATTTAAATACCTGACGATTTTTAACAAAGATTTGGCAGAGATATCTTGGAATTTGTGCATTTGAGATTAGTAAGTTGCGCTTAATTTGACCCTTCTCAACAGTATAATTGCTGTGTAAGACTAATCACAGTTAAGGAAACCACGTTTCGAGGGGATGTTTTGGTTACAAAAGGAAAATTGGCGTGTTATTTCCCAATTAATGATCCTTTAATATCTCTGGATTTTTTGAAGAGCTATTCAGATGCAAAGGTAGATTTTATAGAACTAGGTTTGAAGGATATTGATCCATATTTGGATGGAGATGTCATCCAAGATTCCATGCAAAGATCCTATGGTTTTGGCAACGTTTGTGAAGCATTAGAAACTATTAAAGCTGTCGATGCATTAGAGCATGTGCCTCACAAAGTTCTATTTCTCTATGCAAATAAAAGGCACCTGAAATCAGATAAAAACTGGAGAAATATAGACTCCATTTTTTGCCCTGGTCACATAGGATCTATTAGAAAGAAGATATTGGACCGAGCGCATAAACAAAAAGTAATGAATGTAGAGTTTCTGGAATATTATTTTAATGAGACAGATTTAAAACGTGCTAGATGTGCGACATCCTATATTATGCTTCAGTATTCTAAAGGAAAAACTGGCCTGAGAAAGAGTATTGATAAAGACGTGCGCAAGAGAATAATCAAATTAAAACGTAACGGAGTAATTCTTCCTATCTTTTTGGGGATTGGTATTAGCAGTAGGGATCAAATAAAACATGCCTTAGACTGTGGTGCCGATGGGGTTGTAATCGGCTCAGGCGCTGTTAGTGCCGCTCTAAAGGGGAAAAATTGCTTAACTGATTATCTATGCGGAGTGAGAGAAGCAGTAAATGGGCTCTGAATATATAGCAGGAATAGACGTTGGAAGTACGGCTGTAAAGGTAGGAGTTTTTGACTCAAAAGGATCTCTAGTTCAATACAAGTCAATCATTTATCCAACGCATAGGGTGTCTGAAACCATAGTGGAACAAGATCCAAATGCTTGGGTTAAGAATATAATTAGTTCTCTTAAAGAATTTAAATATAATGGTATAGAGGAACTAAGCGGTTTAAGTTTGTGCAGTCAGGTAAATACGCACGTCTTTGTAGATCAATTTGGCAGGAGCCTGATCCCAGCAATATTTTGGCAAGATGGCAGAGCTAGCCATGAAGCTAAAGAATTAGACTCAGTAGTTTCTGATGAACAAAAAATATCTTGGTGGGGTGCCCCTATGCCAATAGATTCCAGCCATGTTTTAGCGAGGATGCTTTGGGTGAAGAGGAATCAACCAAGAATTTGGGAGCGTACCAAATATGTAATGTTGCCCAAGGATTACTGTATCTTGCAGTTAACTGGGGAACTAGTGACTGATCCACTTTCCAACATTGGGTTAATTGGTAGTGATAGAAATTATATAGAGGATGTCTTTAATCTTGTTCCTGGAGCTGCTGAAAGGGTAGCAGATTTAAAAGAAATAAACGAAGTTGTAGGTGTTTTGCGTAAAGAAGTTCCATTTGGGGGAACAAGTGTAATAAATGGAACCATGGATGCGTGGATGGGACTTTTGGGTGCTGGAGGATGTGTTGAGAATACCAGTGTATATTTAAGTGGGACTAGCGAAATTTTAGGCATCAATTCTAATACCATTATTCCAACTCCAGGCATAATCGTGTTCCCAAAGTGCGAAAATATTCGATTTCATGCTGGTCCAACTCAATCTGGTGGTGCCTCCAAGCTATGGTTTTGTGATCTTTTTGAGTTATCTCCTCATGCTATGGGTGAATTAGCTGCTAAAACTGTCACTAACACAAAAGTACCGATTTTTCTTCCCCATTTGCAGGGTGAAAGGGCTCCAATTTGGGAAAGTAAACTAAAGGGGGTATTCTACGGATTGACTGCTAAGACCAGTCAATCGGATTTGGCTCGAGCCGTATATGAGGGTGTTGCATTTTCAGCGAAGTGGTTATTGAATACGTTAGAGACTTCAGCAGGTCAAGTAAGTGATGAAATTAATTGTGGAGGTGGTGGGTTTCAATCGGACTCTTGGAATCAAATCCGGGCAAATATTCTCGACAAAAGATTGAAAAGGCTAGAAGTTAAAGATCCTGGCATACTTGGTGCTTCGGCTCTAGCGGCATTTGGTATTGGCAGATACAAGAGTTTAAAAGACTCTGTGGAGAGCTCAATAAGGTTTAATAAGGCTTATGAGCCTGAAAGAAGTATGACCAATTATTATTCAGAGATATTTGAAATCTACCAAGAAATTACCAATTTTAATATCACAATAAGCGAAAAATTTGCCAATTCTGGACAATAGATTGTAAGAAACAGGTTGGCTTGTCATTTTATTTGTTTTAGCCTCATCTATGTTTATCATTACTGGGATTGGGAGGTTTTTATGAGAAATATAGTTAAGAGTGCTTTTCTAACTTTTGTAGGCATAATATGGGTAACGGTGGTTAACTCTGCAGAAAGAGTTACTGTTGTAACCCCATATTTGGCTCAACCAGGGACACAAATGTACCTTGAAGGCTTCAAAGCTAAAGCGCAGTCAAATGGCTGGGATTTAAATATTATTGATACAAAAGGAGATGTAGCAGAAGTCATAAGTCGTATAGAAGATGCTGTTACCCAAAAAGTCCATGCTATAGTCATTAATGTTGATCCAGCTCAAATTACTGCAGGGCTGGAAGTGGCGGCTGATGCGAAGATACCTGTCATTGGGATGGACTCAGGTACTGATCCTTTATTAGTCACGAATGTTACTTCTAATGGCTATGCAATGGCTGCTGAAACAGCAGTTTATGTTGCCAATAGGATTGAAGGAAAAGGTAATGTGGTAATGTTTGTTTTTGATGCTTTCCCTCCAGTTCAAATAAGGGGAGTAGTTGCAGATGCTGTTTTTGGGAATTTCCCAGACATTAAAGTAATGGATCGGATAACCCCAGATGTGCAGGATGGGGGTATAGCTGATAGCAGAGCTAAAATGGAAGCACTACTCGTTGCTAACCCAGAAAAAGGATCTATCGCTGCCGTTTGGGCGGCGTGGGATCAGCCCGCATTAGGATCGCTACAGGCCATTGAAGCGGCAGGTAGGCAAGATGAAGGAATAGTAATTGTAGGCATGGATGCGAATCCCCAAGCGAGAGATGCTATAAACACTGGAGGAAATTTTGAAGCTTCCATGGCCCAAGACTTTGTTGGAATTGGTGAGGCTACTGCTGATGCTGTTGCTCGTGCCATAAATGGTGAAGAGATTAAATCCAAGGTGATCTATGTTCCAACGGTTTTAGTCACATCTGCGAACGCTAGTAACTGATTAATCTAAAAGTATACCGAGCGGCACTTTTCGTTCAGAAAGTTGTTCGGTATACATACGATCACAGATAACTCAAATGCACAAAATAGAACTTTCCCAAGTTTCTAAGTCATATTTAGGATTTAACGCTCTAACAAATGTGGATTTGGACCTCCATTGTGGAGAAATACATGCATTAATGGGAGAAAATGGTGCAGGGAAAAGTACCCTGATCAAGATACTGGCAGGTGTGATTCCTTCTGATAGTATGAAATTAATAATAGACAACAAGCCAGTTAAACTTTCTTCGGCTCAGGATTCAAAATTGCTTGGGTTTAGGTTTATTCACCAAGAATTAAATATTGTTTCCCATCTTTCAGTGGGAGAAAATATGTTTTTAGGATATTCGTATCCTAAAAAATACGCCTATTTTATTGATTGGGAAAAGTTGAATTTGTATGCTAAATCGGCGTTAAATGAACTTGGAATATTACATATAAATCCGAGATCAAAATTTGGAAGCCTTTCGATTGGGGATCAAATGCTATGCAAAATAGCAGGGTGTTTAATTGGTGGTGAGCAAAATATTGCCAATCTTTATGTATTTGATGAACCAACGGCAGCACTAACAAATGAAGAATCTTCAAAACTATTTGAGGTTATTAAATCTCTAAAGAGACGAGGAGCGGCAATCCTATATGTCTCGCATAGAATAGGTGAAGTTTTTGATATTTGTGATTATGTTACCGTCCTGAGAGACGGAAAGAAAATTTTTTCTGAAACTATAGCTAAGACCTCTGCAAAAAAAGTAATTTCTGAAATGACTGGAAAGGAAATCAATCACAGTTATCCAAAGAGAAATGTGCCAATAGGTAGTAAAAAGCTATTAGAATTGAAAAATGCTAGAACCAATAAAATCGGGGAGATGACATTCTGTGTGAAATCTGGAGAGATAGTTGGAGTTGCCGGATTATCAAATTCTGGCCAAAGTGACTTACTTAAAATGCTTCTGGGAATTGATCATATCAAGAAGGGCGAAGTTTTCTTAGAAAATAAACGATATTACCCCAATAAACCTCATCAGGCTTGGACCAAAGGTGTGTCATATATCCCAAAAGAACGAAGAAAAGAAGGATTGTTACTTTTAATGTCTGTAAGATCAAATACTGTGTTGCCCCACTATAGCATTCTTTCAAGGTTGGGTTTTATTACCGATATGATAAAAGAAAAAAGGGAAACATTAAGACTGTCCAAATTTGTCAAATCCAAATTTAGAAGTGAAGAGCAACCGGTTAATCAACTTAGTGGGGGCAATCAACAAAAAATACTTTTTAGTCGGGCAACTATGATTGATCCTAAATTGTTACTACTAGATGAACCAACTCGGGGAGTTGATATTGGTGCAAAGTTTGACATTTATAACTTGATTAGAAAGTTGAGTGACAAGGGCTGTGGGATCATTATTAGTTCTTCTGATTTATTTGAATTAGTGGGTATTTGCGATGAGATAGTCGTCTTACAAAATAACCAACAAAAAACTATTCTCAAGACAAAAGGGTTGAGCGCCAAGAAGTTGCTTCAATCTTTTTACTCAGTAGATGCGGTACTCTCCCAATGATCGATTTTATCAAAAGATACGGTACTTTGGTAGGGTTCTGTTTGATTATTTTATTTTTCTCATGGAAATTACCATCTACCTTCTTCTCACTACAAAATATCATCAATGTATCTCAACAAATCAGTATGTTGGCAGTAGTGGCATTTTCTTTGACCATTGTAATGGTTATGAACGATTTTGATTTAAGTGTTGGTTCTATGGCGAGCTTATCAGGAGTGGTAGTAGCCATTTGTTTTACTATGGATTATCCACTCTGGTTGTCGATTATCATCGCAATTTCGGTAGGTTTTTTAGGGGGGTTATTTAATGGGGTTCTCGTGTCAATTATTGGTATTTTACCATTTGTGGCAACATTAGGGACACTTACTATGTTCAGTGGAACAGCTTTTCTTGTGAGTGGAGGTAAAACGATTTTCGGTAGAGATATCCCAAATTCATTTTCTGGATTTTCTAGAGGAGGTTGGGAAATAGAGGCTTTGGCTATCAAAATTCCTTATCTTTCTATAGTAGCTATAGGAGTTTTATTGCTTGTGTGGTTGTTATTGGAACAGACAATTTTTGGACGACGACTTTACGCGATAGGAGGAAATAAAGAGGCAGCATTCTTAGCAGGGGTTAAAGTGAAGACATTAAGATTAACTGCATTTGCCTTGACTGGTATTGGGGCATCTATAGCTGGCTTAATGTACGCGAGCCGTGTGGCATCAGCGAATCCCACTCAAGGAAGCGGATTAATGTTAGATGGAATAGCAGCAGTTTTCTTGGGAATGACTATGAGCCAAGAGGGAGAAGCTAGAGTTGGCGGAACACTGGTTGGAGTTTTGATACTAGGTGTTCTTGATAATGGTCTAACGCAAATGAGTGTGGACAGTTATGTAAGAGAAATCTTGGTGGGTGCTATTGTCATCGCTGCAGTGGCTTTTTCTAGTCTAAGTAAGAACAAATCATGATTATTACGCTTGGATAATTAGCTAGCCTTGTTGCAAAGAGTTATATTTTGTTTGTGCAATATTGGTTTGTTAATAAAAGTATTTACTCGATTCCGCACTGAATATATCATTCCGTTTATCATGAAAACTTTTGGAGAAAACAATGTTCAAGCAACAGAATCATTCAAACTCCAACGATCTGAATAAACCTCCAAGTCTTGAAAAAAATTCAAAGGATAGTTCTTTGGGCAGTGGAGCTGCGTGGATGAGAGGCAAGATTGTACCAATAAGCGAAGCTTCAATTCCGGTCAATGATTGGGGCTTGGTACGTTCTGATATAACCTATGATGTAGTACCGGTAATAAATGGCGGTTTCTTCCGACTATCCGACTATATAGAGAGGTTTTATGTTTCCATGGACGGATTGAAGCTTGATCCTCGACTAGGGGAGAATGGCATTGAGACGGCGCTACTGGAAATGGTTGGTGCTTCTGGATTAAGGAATAGTTATGTGACAATGGTGTGTAGTAGGGGCATTCCTACGGTTCCTGGTAGCCGTGATCCAAGGGAATGCGAAAATTATTTTTATGCATGGTGTGTTCCTTATATTCATGTGATAAAACCTGAGGTTATTGCAAGGGGTGCAAGCGCCTTAATTTCTGATTCTGTAAAAAGAATAGATGAATCTAGTTTTGATCCCACCATAAAGAATTATCACTGGGGAGATTTTACTCGAGGACTTTATGAAGCGAAAGAGCAAAATTATGATACTGTTTTTCTTGTTGATCATAAAGATTGTGTGACCGAGGGGCCAGGCTTTAATATTTTTGTGGTTAAAGATGGTAAATTAATGACTCCCATTAAGGGTGTTTTACACGGCATTACTAGGCGAACTGTCTTAGAGATTGCAGAATCTCTTAACATAGAAACTGAAATTCGTAAAATCACTAAGCAAGAAGTTTTGGATGCTGACGAAGTGTTTGTCTCCACGTCTGCTGGGGGTGTGATGCCTCTTGTGCGGGTAAATTCCACAATTTTTTCTAATAATAAACCAGGTCATATCAGTAAAAAAATAAGAAAAAAATATTGGGAGTGGACAGAACTTTCGTGTTATAGGACTTTGATTAATTATAGCGACTAATCCTGGGATCTATTCCTGTATTCAGAGGTCTTAAGTTTTAAACCAAATATGATTTTGGATTCATATAGTTTTAGATAGATCGAGTTAGAGTCATGCTGAAATCAGAACGAATTTCATTTATTCAGGCTAAATTAAGCGCCTTATACCCAGATCCACCAATACCACTAGTAAGTGACAACGTCTTTCAATTGCTGGTTGCTGTTTTATTAAGTGCGCAATGTACAGATGAGAGAGTCAATAAGGTTACGCCAAAGTTGTTCAGTTTAGCTGTAGATGCCTTTCAAATGGAGAATGTTCCTATCGAAACCATCTATCAAATTATTAGGCCATGCGGTTTAGCTCCCAGAAAGTCTAAAGCGATTTCAGAATTATCGCGCATATTAGTGCAAGAATATGACGGGCAGGTTCCTAATGATCTTAAGCTTTTGGAACAATTACCAGGTGTCGGTCACAAAACCGCTAGCGTTGTAGTCTCACAAGGTTTCGGAAAACCTGCATTTCCAGTTGATACTCATATTCATCGTCTAGCTCAGAGATGGGGTCTTTCTAGTGGTAAAAATGTTGTTAAGACAGAGGAAGATTTGAAGAAATTTTTCCCTAAGGAATCATGGAACAAACTGCACTTACAAATCATATTCTATGGAAGAGAGTTTTGTACGGCAAGAGGCTGCGATGGTAGAACTTGTGAGATTTGTCGCACATGCTTTCCCAAGCGGTCTAGGGCATTTATAGCGAAGAAAAGCTAAAATCTAAATTGTCAAAAAAAAATTGTCCTAGATAACCTTAATCTAAGTTTGAGAGGAGGGAAAGTTGCGAAAATTCTTCCTTACTTTCCTTGTCCAATAGTTTTGTTGGGTAATCACCTGTAAAGCAGTGGTCAGTAAAAACAGGATTATTCGCATCCCTTCCTTCAGCATAGCCCATCGCCTTATATAAACCATCAATACTTAAAAAGGAAATACTATCCGCATTGAGAAAATCACAAATTTCCTGTGAGGAGTGATTTGCTGACAGTAATTGTTCCTGGACAGGGGTATCAATACCATAAAAATCTGGATATTTGATTGGTGGAGAGGTTATTCGCATATGAACTTCGGTTGCTCCTGCCTCGCGAAGCATTTCAATAATCTTAGTTGAAGTAGTGCCTCGTACAATGGAGTCATCTACTAGAATGATTTTTTTCCCATGTACAAGTGCCTTGTTGACATTATGTTTCAGTTTGACGGACAATGCCCGTATTGCTTGTTGAGGTTCAATAAAGGTTCTCCCGACATAGTGATTCCTAATGATACCTAACTCAAAAGGTATTTGAGCAACTTCTGCAAAGCCAATGGCTGAAGGCACACCACTGTCCGGTACAGGAATGACATAGTCAGCGTCAATTGGAGATTCTTTTGCTAACTGTTGTCCAAAGGATTTTCTGCATTCATAAATGCTTAACCCTCCTAAATAACTGTCTGGTCTAGAAAAATAAATGTATTCAAATATGCACGGTCTTGGGACGAGTTTTTGAAAAGGTTTTATGCTTTTTATGTCGTCATCAGTAATTACTATAATTTCTCCATTTTCAATCTCTCTTATAAATTTTGCACCAATAATGTCAAAAGCACAGGTTTCAGATGCAAGGATATACTTCCCATCTAATTCGCCTAGCACTAACGGCCTTATTCCAAAAGGATCCCTAACCCCTAATAACATGTCGTTAGTGAGTATTGCTAATGCATATGCTCCATCGATTTGAGACAGAGACTCAATCACTCGATCTATAGGCTTAGCCCTGATTGATTTTGCAACTAATTGTAGAATGGTCTCTGTATCAGAGGTTGATTGAAAAATGGCTCCCTCTTTTACTAAATCTCGCCGAAGTGTTAGAGCATTCGTTAGATTACCGTTGTGGGCAATCGCAAATCCTCCTAAAGCCAGGTCAGCAAATAACGGTTGAACATTTCTTAGGAGAGTTCCACCAGTGGTAGAATATCTGACATGTCCTATAGCTGAGTCACCCTTTAAACGACCCAAAACACTTGATTTAGTGAATGTATCACTTACCAGTCCCATTCTTCGTTCTGCGTGGAAATGTTTTCTGTCGTAGCTTACAATTCCAGCTGCTTCTTGGCCACGATGTTGAAGAGCATGTAACCCAAGGGCTGTGAGGGCAACTGAGTCGTCATGCCCATAAATACCGAACACTCCACATTCATGATAAGGTCTGTCTTTCATCACATCATACTCTTTTGTATTAGGTGAAACACAATAATTAATTTTCATTTCTCGTGTGCCTTTGACGGGACTGCCAACTCCTCACGCTATTATATTCAAGGGCCTTTTGTAAATCTTAAAAATTATTATGTCTCATAGACAATTGCACTCGACTTTTTTTTGTCTTATTAAGGGTGTATTTGTTATAATTTATCCCGTATTCGTGATCTAAACATCCTAGCGTTAGTAATTCATTACATGAGTGCAATCTCGAGATGCTTAAAGTGTCAAATAATTCACGTGGTGCTTTTTTTATGAGTATTTCAATGGCTGGTTATGTTTCCAATGACGCCATTATGAAGATTGTTGCTCCAGAAATAGGATTGGCTCAGTCTATTTTTATTAGGGGGATATTTTGCTCTATTTTCATAGCAGTAATTTTTTGCGTAACTATAAAAAATGTAGATTCATGCAGAGCTGGTTTTAAAGGGGTGCTGGGAAGATCCTTCTTTGATTTAATTTCAACCATATTTTTCCTTACTGCACTTTTGAAAATGCCCTTTTCTAATGTTAATGCTATATTGCAAGCCTTACCTTTAGTAGTCACTATTGCTGCAAGCTTGGTCCTTAAAGAAACTTTTGGTAAAAAGAGGACTGTTGCCATCTTACTAGGTTTGATTGGCGTTTTACTAATTGTGAAACCTGGCACAGAAGGTTTCAATGTATATTCTTTATTAGCAATAGGAGCAGTATTATCTGTGACATGTAGAGACCTAATAACTCGGAAAATGTCTCCCCAAATACCAACAATATTTGTCTCCCTGGTAACCTCACTGGTTGTCACATTCTCAACTGGATTTTATATGCTAATAAATCAAACTTGGTGTGCCGTAGATTTTTACTTACTAAACCAACTTGCTTTATCGGGCATTTTCCTTATGGCGGGCTATTTCTTTGGGGTGAAGGCTATGCGATATGGTTCCGTAGCTTTTGTCAGCCCTTTCAGATATACTCTCATGGTCTGGGCATTACTAATAGGTTTTTTCATATTTGGTGAGGTGCCGGACTATATGAGTGTTGCAGGGATGATTCTGATAATTGGTACAGGCTTATTTACCCTTTATCGGGAGTCATTATTAAACAAACAACCAAGAAAATATTACGGTGACGATAGTTGATATCCTCTATGAAAAAGGAAAAATCAGGCCTCACAAAAAAGATGATTTACGGTACCTTCATCCCGTAATTTTTGACCAACCTTCGCAAAACTATTTAGAGAGACAGTTGTAATTAAGTGATTTTCAGTTATTTTCCCCCCATTTGTGACAAAATAAGCATTCTTTAATGCTGCTGCTATCAGCCATGAAATCTGTTCGGTGCTAACGGCCCCGAGTAGCCCTCTCCGAGTAAATTCCGCTACTATAACTCCATTTAGATTCCCGAATCTGTCATAGGAGGGGCCACCACTCATTCCTCCAAAAGATAAAAGAGTTTTCGGATATTTCTTTAAGACTGCAAAGATCGAATGCTTCTCCAAAATATTATAACCACGCTCTTCCATAGCCATATATCCAGTAAAAGCAAGAGCAGCGTCGCCTGGTCTTCCCCCCGGAAAGCCAGTTGCAAAAGATGATTGACGGACATTTGGAGCTATATTGAATTTCTTAGGTTTACGGGTACTGGAATATTTGAATAAAGCCAAATCTGAATTGGGATGAACCAGTACCTTTTCAATTAAGAACTTTTTAGAGGTTTCTTTGATAAGAATTCTTTTGCATTCGTTAACCACGTGCCTAGCAGTTAACCACATGTCGTTGCCAACGTAAAAGGCTGTACCCATGCCAGATTGACGGTTTTTGCGACCTGTTTTCAGCTCATATCTGTGGAGTTGCTTTAACCTGATTTCATTTATTTTCCTTGTCTTCAGTGATGTATCCTCTGCGGCAAAAAAAAATTTTGTTTTCTGTTGGACTGTCCTATCAACAGAACTAAAAACTGACCATAGGATAGCCCCCAAAGCTATTGCTAAATAGATATTTTTGTGTATGAACTGTAGCATATTACCCAATAATTGCTGCTGCATTTACAAGAGAAACGGAAATCTTTATGGAAAAAAGTAAAATTGCCGCTGCTAACTCTCCTTTTGTGATCCTTTCTCCCAATTCGTTCAAAAATCTATCAGCTAATTTGTAGCAGAGTAATTGGAATACCACGGCCGTAATACCCCAGATTAATATTTCCACTAATGAATTGCTTACTGAGAGAGAGCTAGCCAAGGGAATGCCAATTCCAAGCAGTGCTCCTGAAAAGGAAATAGCAGCAGCAATATTTCCCGTTTTAATTAGATGTATTTCCTTAATTGGAGTTAAAAGGACATAGATAGTTGTGCCGACGAATAATAACGCTAACGTTAGAAAGACATGAGATATAAAGAATGGTAAGCCTGAGAGTAATGCGTAGAAATGGGTCATAAGTCGCTCCAAAAAATTTTAGTCGCTTAAATATCTTTCGCGTGGTTGGATTAAGATATTTTTGCTCTAAATTCTTAAAAAGCAAAAATATCCTTCAAGCTCCTTAGGGCCACAAGAATTTTTAGGTTTAGAAGAAAGTACTATTGCATAAGTATAGGATTTAGAGTGTAAAGCAACAGCTTTTAGATATAATAACCTATTTTATGCTAATTTTTTTCTAATACATTTTCTAGTAAGGCCAGTAGACCAAAATATGATCTCATACAGTGAATTTTATGTAATTTAATATTGAGCTAGTTCTATTTTTTCCGAATAGGTCAAACATGATGTTATTTGTTGATTTAAGTACGGAATATATTTTACTTTATGGTCAATAATGAGGCATTAAACTTATAAATTGTGTTGAAAATGATTTAGTTCAAAAAGACTAGATTTCAAACGCTAACAGTAAAAATGGCTAAAGTTCAGGAGTTGCTATGGAATTAGGGTTATCTCGTAAAGTTCAGAAATTAAGGGATGAAGTTCGTAATTTCGTTGATAACGAAATTAGACCTAAAGAAAGTCAGTATTTTAGTGAAGTGGGATCAACGGGCTCACGGTTTAAATTGACTAAAAATATGTGTGATATCTTGGATTCTCTTAAGAAAAAGGCTAGGGATAAAAATCTCTGGAACTTCTGGCTAACAGATCATGAAATGGGGCATTGTCTAACTACAGTAGAATATGCCTACTTGGCCGAAGAAATGGGTAAGTGTAGGATGGCCGCTGAGGTTTTTAATTGTTCGGCTCCCGACACAGGTAACATGGAAGTGCTGAGGCGTTATGGAACCAAAGAACACAAAGAACTTTGGCTGAAGCCTTTACTTGAAGGGCAGATAAGGTCAGCTTATTGTATGACCGAGCCGAATGTGGCGTCTTCCGACGCTACGAACATCATGCTGAAAGCTGAGTCTGATGGCAAAAACTATACCCTTAATGGTGAAAAATGGTGGATATCCGGTGCAGGGGATCCAAGGTGCAAACTTTATATAGTACTTGCCCGAACTGGGACCGAAGAAACAGAAAAACATAAAAGTCATTCCATGTTTTTAGTCCCTAGTGATTCAGAGGGAATAAAGATTTTGCGACCTATGCAGGTCTACGGTCATGATGACGCCCCACATGGACATATGCATATTAGTTTCACAAATGTGAAAGTAGCAAAAAGTAATTTGCTTCTTGCTGAAGAAGGTAGGGGGTTCGAAATAGCGCAAGGAAGACTAGGGCCGGGCAGGATACACCATTGCATGCGAGCAATAGGTCAAGCTGAATTTGCGTTGGAGCTGATGTGTGAAAGAGCTTTGGATAGAGAAGCCTTTGGTCGCAAAATAGCTGAATTAGGTAGCAATTATGACATCATTGCAAATTCCAGAATGGATATTGAAATGGCACGCTTACTCTGTTTGAAGGCAGCTTGGATGATGGATAATACTGACGCTCGGACTGCTGCTCCTTGGATAAGCCAAGTGAAAGTGGTTGCTCCCAAGGTGGCTCTGAAGGTAGTTGATGAAGCTATTCAGTTATTCGGTGGTATGGGTGTGAGCCAGGACACGCCATTAGCTGCTGCATGGACTCATCTCAGAACGCTTCGGCTAGCTGATGGTCCAGATGCTGTTCACAGGCGCCAGGTAGCGAGAGCAGAACTTCGGAAATTTAGGAAAAATGATGTTTAAATGATTGCTCAAAACGTAACTTCCGTTGACCTAGAAAAAGTAACAAGCGCTTTATCTTTACACATGCCTGAGAGACGAGGTCCATGGTTTATCGCCAAGACCGAATTTGGTCAGTCTAACCCAACGTTTATACTGACTGGAAGTGATGGAAAGTTAGTTCTCCGCAAAAAGCCTCAGGGTGAATTATTGAAATCTGCGCATATGATTGAAAGAGAATTTGAGGTCATGTCCGCATTAGAGAAAACGGATGTTCCTGTTCCAAAAATGCATTATTTGTGTGAAGACCCTGCTGAGATTGGTACACCGTATTTTGTTATGGAATATCTTGATGGACAATCTTTTCTTGATCCTAGAATACCTGAGATCGGTATTCTTGAGAGAAAAAAAGTGTATAAGGAAACTATTAAAGCTCTAGCAAATCTTCACCAAGTTGATCCTGGTTCAGTTGGTCTTTCTAGTTTTGGAAAATCTGGTAACTATTTTTCCAGACAGTTTTCTCGTTGGTCAAGACAATACTATTCTAGCAAAACACATAACATTTTGCCTATGGAAATCCTAATGCAATGGTTGAGTGAAAATGTGCCAGAGGGGGAGGGGCGTGCGAGACTCGTTCATGGAGACTGGCGCTTAGACAATCTTTTGTTTCATAAAAAAGATTTCAAACTTGTTGCGGTACTTGATTGGGAACTTTCTACTCTGGGAGATCCAAGAGCTGATCTAGCGTCTCAAATTATGCAGTGGTCCATGCCTCCAGGAGATGAAGGAAGAGGGTTAGCTGGGGTTAATCGACGTGATCTAGGGGTACCAGAGGATAATGAATTTGTTGAGCTATATTGTCAGATCTTAGGGCTTTCAGATTTACCAGATTTAGAATTTCCTATTGCATTCTGTTACTTTAGAATGGCTGCTATTTTACAGGGTGTAAAAAAAAGAGCCTTAAATGGAAATGCTTCCAACCCTGAAAAAGCGGTCAAGATGGGAGAGTATGTTGAACTTTTTGCCAGAAAGGCCTTGGAGAGACTTAAAATTTGATTTCTAAATTGGGATGCGAATGCTAACACGTAGACCACCCAATTTTTCTGATCGGGAAAGAGATATCTTTCCACCATGATTCTTAACAATATCTGTCGAGATACTTAGGCCAAGTCCAACTCCTGAGTGGTTGTTTTGGTTCCTTGACTCATCTAGGCGGGAGAAAGGCCGGAATGCAAGCTCATAATTCTCCTCTTTTATTCCAGGTCCATTATCTTCAATATTTATTATGGTATCAATAGAATCTCTTATAGCTATAACTTCCACCTTGCTCCCAAAGGTCATGGCATTATCAATAACGTTTTGAAGTCCCCTGCTTAAAGCATTTTCTCGGATTTCCATAGTGTGAGAGTGGTCTAAGTGGTCGTTGATTTTGAGGCTGATATTATCAAAATGCTTTTTATTTTTTTCTACTAGGCGGGCTAAGAAATCTACCATTATTATCTGCTTGGTAGCTTCTTTCTTGCTAACTTTAGAAAACTCCAGAAACTCATCTAACATTGCTTCCATAGAATTTACGTCCTCTAGCATGTCATGCACTTCCTGATTCTCTTTTTGCAGAGTAAGGGCTAGCTTTAAACGCGTTAAGGGAGTTCTAAGATCATGACTAACGCCTGAAAGCATTTGCGTCCTCTGTTTTATTTGGCGCTCTATTCTTGCACGCATTGCTAAAAATGCTACACCAGCTCTTCGGACTTCATCTGAACCTCCTGGTTTGAAATTTACAAATTGTCCTTTTCCAAACGCCTCAGCTGCCTTTGCTAGTTTGCCAATAGGTCTTATTTGATTTTTAAGAACAATCACAGAAAGGAAGACCAACAAAAGTGTCACTACTATCATCAAAACTAAAAGTTGATGAGGGTTGGATGCACTAATTCTTTTTCTGGAGATCATGAGATCTAATCGGCCAGAACTGACCAGAGTTTGTATATTTACTATTCTTGGATTGGTAAGATCATAGGCAGAAGCTGAACTTAATTTTTCATTTAGATTTTTTATGAAGGTTTTCCCGGATAAGTCAAAAAAGCTTACATCATCGATAATGGTAATTTCTGATTTGTGATCATATTTTGCAGTATAACCAAACTGGTTACCCAATTCATGAATCATTTTCTTTAATTCCTGAGGCTTTGAACCTCTTGCGATCTCATTTTCCAACTCGGTTTTCATGTAGATAATTTCTAATGCAATACCCTCAGACATTTGATCCGTAACTTGTTCAAAATGCCTTTGAATAAATGCTATACCGATCACAATTTCCATCAGGACGATAGGGAAAAGAAGTATTAAAACAGTTCTTCCCAACAAGTTAGTTGGTAGATATCTTTTCAAAGAATTTCTAGCCATTCATTTACAGATCTTTCTATTAATTTTAGGTTTGTGTCAGAACCCATAGCGATTCTAACGTAAATGATTTGGGGGATAAGTGAAAACAATTTGTAAAAACATAAGAATGTTAACTGCTCCTAATCCAAGTCCAATGACTTATTCAGGCACTAATACTTATATTTTAGGTTCTGGTTCGGATATTTGCATTATTGATCCTGGCCCCAATGATGAGAACCACTACGGCAAGCTTCAAAGTCTTAGTAAAGTTGAAAGGCCATGCTATATCCTCGTTACCCATTCTCACTTAGACCATTCAGAAAGTGCGAAAAGGCTTTCTGAAGAATTTTCCATTCCTGTCCTTGCACACGGGGATCCTATAGGTGCTAGGTCTCGATTTATGAAAGAAATTGTTGGGAATTCAGAAAAAGTAGGTGGTTTTGAAGGCTTAGACCAAAATTTTTTCCCAGATGAATGCATATTGGGTGGTGAAACGATAACGGGTAATGGTTGGACTTTGGAAGTTCTACACGCCCCAGGTCATTTGTCTGATCACCTGTGTTTTTCCTACAAAGAACAAGAAATTTTGTTCTCTGGGGATTTAGTGATGGGATGGACTTCTACATTGATTTCTCCACCTGATGGTGATGTTGGGCATTATTACGATTCGTTAGATAAGCTTTTAAATCGACCAGAAGAAATCTATTTGCCTGGTCACGGAGGAAAAATTACGAGTGCTAGGGGTTATGTTGCCAAACTTAAGCAGCATCGGTTAGAGAGAGAATCACAAATTCTAAAAATATTATCTAAAGGCGAAACATCAAGCTCTCAAATAGCTCGCAAAGTTTATAAGGAACTCCCAGAATCTATTATAATAGCGGGTGCAAGAAATGTGTTAGCGCACCTAATTAATCTTTTAGAAAGAAATCTAGTTATTTGCAATTACCCCATATCATCGGAGGCACTTTTCCGTTTGTCGGAATAGAAAAATCATCTTGATGGATCGTGAAACCATTGCTATAGAAATGGTAAAGATATTCCGGCGTAGCTCAGCGGTAGAGCAGTTGACTGTTAATCAATTGGTCGTAGGTTCGATCCCTACCGCCGGAGCCAAAAAAAATCAATAACTTAGGCTATTTTTAATAGTTGTCAATTTTGACTGGGGAAACATTTATCCCTTGCTTGGGAGTGTTTTACACAGAATAATTCCCCCTCTAGCATGGTAAGTCACGCAAATCTTTTATTCACCAAGAATTATTTTCATGTAATATTAATGGTGTGAAAAGATTTATCACAATTCTGTGCCTTACTATTAACCTTGCCTTAGGTAGCTTTGGTATGGGTTGGAGTGGTGATGTTCAGAAGGGTTTTGAGGCACTTACCAAAGGTGACTATGTCACTGCCTTGAAGGAATTGACACCTTTAGCTGAACAGGGTGATGTACATGCACAGCAAAGTGATTGTGAAAACTTAAAATCCGGGAGCTGGTGGAACGATTCTGCTTTGAAAAAAAAAGAACATTTAAGTCACTTAAAGAGCATGATTCTTTCAGGCTTGCCTTTGTAATGTTTAGTGCCCCCATGCATACTGAGATCTCCTGACATCGACTCCTGCAGCAATGACTCGGTTATTCTTGTCTGGGAAGCAAATATCTGCTGAGATTGCAACACCAGAGGAGTCAAATTCGTATTCAGGCCAAATGTGTGTCTTATGTCCTAATTTATTCAACTGATCTATTATTACTGGGTCAATTCGCTTTTCAAGGCTTAATCTTCCATTGTCATGCACATTTGGATAAAAACTATCAGGGAATGAGAGTGTAGTAAAACGTGCCGCTTCAACTGCTTGCTGGGCTGTCATATTGAAAACAACGAAATTTAAGAATGTTTGTAACATTCCTTGAGGAATAACATCACCACCTGATGCACCAAGTGTCATAAGCTTTGGCTCTTTAATATATTTTTTTGTGAATGTTGCTAAAGCAGGGGAAGGGGTTAAGCGAGGTCTTTTTCCAGGTCCTATGGCTGCTGGATGTAATGGGTCTAATCTGGATTGAACTCCACGAGGGGAAACTATGATACCTAGGCCCTCCACTATCGGGTTACCATCTATTGTATCACTTGGTGAACAACTAAAAGCATTTCCATACTTATCTATTATTGAAAAATACGTGGTATCTCTCTTTCTTTTTTTAGGCGTGCTCAATGTGGGTAAATCTTCTAAAGATGAATGATTTTTTATCATTGATTGCAATTTCCTGACATGGCTCACTTTTAGTAACCCATCTAGATCGCAACGTGGTTCTCGAGAGTCACCATAATATTTTTCCCTTTCTGAGAAAGCTATTTTCATAGCTTCAGTGACAAGATGAATATACTGAGTTGAATTGTGTCCTAAAGATTTTATGTCAAACCCATTCAGAATGGACAAACTTTGAAGCATTACAGGACCTTGGCTATAAGTACTTCCGGTAAAAATTTCCCATCCCTTGAATTTGTAGCTTGGGGCCAAATAAACTTCATTCCTAAAATTTTTGAGGTCGTCAGTTGTCATCCAACCTCCACCATTCTTTACCCAATTAACAATTTGTTTTGCTACCTTTCCTGTATAAAAAGCTTTACGCACTTTCTCCAGGGCTGATTTTCTATCTGTACCAGTTTCAGCAGCTCTCATATTTTTTAACAGCCTAGCCAGATCATTTTGTTTCAGAATTTCCCCTACATTGGGCGGTCTATTCTTTGGCCAATAAATTTTTTTTGTAGATTCCCATGATTTAAAAGTCTGCCCCATTAATGCAAAGGCATTGGCCGTTCTAAGGTCTAGGGGAAAACCATTTTCTGCATAAAAGATTGCTTGCTCACTTAATTCAGAAAAACTTTTCGTTCCAAACTTTGATAAAGCTGTTATCCAAGAATCTAAAGCTGCAGGTATTATAGAGGATGGTGCTCCTTCTGGAATGTCAGAATTATGCCTAAATAGGTAATCTTTAAGGGAAACTGTTTCGCTCCATGTCCCAACACCACTTATACACCAAATTTTGTTTGAATTAGCTTGTCGAAGGATTATTGGGGCAACTCCGCCTAAATTACACATATCGGCTTGAATAACATTACTGGCTAGACCGGCCGCTACGCCTGCATCAATAGCATTTCCATTCGTTTCAAGGACATTCGATGCAACCTTTGCTACTAAAGGGTGACCAGCTGTAATCATATAGTTATTTCCTAGCAAAGTTGGTCGCATTGATTCTGGTGGAGGGAATAAATCTGGGACTGGAGAAGTATAATTTCTCATGCCTCCACCAAGGGGGTGCTGGTTTTTACTAAGTGTGTCGCTTGTCATGGCGTTATCCTCTTTTAGCTATCGATCCATGCACCACAATCAATTCTCACATTACTGCCAGTGATACCACTTGCCATGTCAGAAGCCAAAAATACAGCAAGATTTGCCACTTCCTCTGGTTTTACTAGCCTTTGGGCTGAACCACTTTTTGCCATTTCTTCTAAGACTGTTTGCGGAGATGCTTTTATTCTAGTAGCGATTTTATTTGCAACATCCTTCAGCATAGGACTATCTACATTTCCTGGGCTTATACAATTTACTCGCACGTTATGTGGTGTCATCTCAGCTGCAAAAGACTCAACAAATCCGATCAAACCAAATTTACTGGCACAATAAATTGAAGCACCGGCCTCGCCTCTTAAACCTGCGAATGATGAAAGAAAAACAAACGAACCAAAGCCTTGAGTGGCCATTCGTTTTCCATAAACTGCAGCGATATGGAAAGCACTGTCCAGGTTAGCAGACATAACTTTTCTATACTCCTTCCAATCAGTATCAATAACGTTTGAGTCATGATTTAGACCCACTGCGTAAATTACACTGTGTATGCTTTTAATTTTTTTAGCTGAGTTAATTACGTCTTCCATATTAGAAACGTCACATTTGAGGAATTTGTTCTGTTCTGATGCTTGACTTGGATAATTTAAATCAATCTTAGTTACATCTGCACCTGCATTTTCAAGTACTTTTACGCAAGCACTACCTATTGCTCCGTTTGCACCAATTACTAAAGAATTATGCTGGTTTTCAAAAAAATATTTCATTTCTTAAGATCCTTTAGCCATCATTATGAGCATATTTTTAATAGACTCGTAGTTTGGGACGACTACTTGTTCTAGTGATAACGCTGCTGGGATTGGAACATCTGGTACGGCGTGTCGTTTGATTTGTTTCAAGGAAGTTGGTTCAATGTTTTCTACAACCCTTGTTATGATTTCACCAGATACCCCAAAACTTTGGTAATCTTCATCAACAACCAATAATCTCTGCGTTTTGCGTACCGATTGTAAAACAGTTTCAATGTCTAGAGGTACCAAGGATCTTAAATCAATAATTTCTACGTCAATTCCTTCTTTCGCTACCTCAGCAGCACTTTCTAGAGCTAGCTCAACAGAATAACTAAGCGTTACTAAAGTGATATCAGAACCAATTCGCGGCTTCACTGCTTTACCAATGGGCACTGTATACGTTTTTTTGGGTACTATGGGGTTGGAAAGGAAAGATCTTGCACGTTTTAATAAAAGTTCTTTATGTTCAAAAAATATGACTGGATCATTAGACCTAATGGCCGATGCCATCAGTCCTTTATGATCATAAAGGGAAGAAGGCACTACAATTTTAAGGCCTGGTAGGTGGGCTAAGGTTCCCCATAAACACTGAGAATGTTGGGCAGCGGATCCTATGTTTCCAGCAGCTGTCTTGACAACTATGGGCATTTTTACTGTACCACCAGACATGTAATGGATTTTGCCAATGGCATTATAAATTTGTTCTAGGCATACCCCTAGAAAATCAGCGAACATAATTTCTATTATAGGTCTTAGGCCTGACATTGCCATGCCAACGCCCATCCCGGTAAATGTCATTTCTGAAATGGGCATATCTCTTACCCTATTCTCACCAAATTCAGAAAAACAGTTTCTGCTTGCCCCAAAAACACCTCCGCATTTGCCAACATCTTCACCGATCAAAATAGTATTGTCATCTTGTTGCATTTCTTGAAAAATGGCTTCCGCAATAGCCTCTGAGCCATTCAAATTCCTTTCAATTTTATCATTATTAGCCATCAGTTTTCTCGCAGAAAATGTAGTTGAGGGCTGTCTCTGGTAAAGGCATCTTTTCACCTCTAACTCTTTTCAGAAGTCCAAACATTTTTTGTTTTGAGGTTTGAACAATATTTTGAATTTCATTTTCGGTAAGTACTTTTAGTGAGAGTAGCTTCTCTGAGTATGTATTTATGGGATCGCCCTTCAACATATTGTGTTTTTCAGTTTTACTTCTGTAATGATCAGTGTCTCCTTCATAGTGTCCTCTGAAACGGTTGCATACAGCCTCTAATATAGCAGGGCCTTGATTTGACCTTATATGATCCACAGCCTCTTCTACAGCCTCGCTTACAATATCAGGATCATCTCCGTTTACGCATTTACCCCAGGCAGAATAAGACTTTGCTCTTTCGGCAATTGTTTCTGTCGCTAGAACTTTTGAAATTGGAACAGAAATCCCGTATCCATTGTTTTCTACCAAAACAAGTAGGGGAAGTTTCCAGGCTCCAGCTATATTGAGGGTCTCGTGAAAGGTTCCATGATTAGCGGCACCATCTCCTATCACTCCAATTGCTAAACTATCTCCTTTTCTCATTTTAAATGCATAAGCATAACCCAGTGCAACAGGGAGTGATTGACCTACAATGCCTGTAGCAGAAAAGTTTTGCTTCAAAGAAAAAGGATGCATGTGTCCACCAAATCCCTGACATATACCTGTTTTCTTTTCAAAAATTTCTGACATTAGTCTGTAGGGATTAACCCCCTTTATTAAAGCATGATAGTGATTTCTATGGGTCGATACTAATGCGTCACTATTTTTTAGGTGCCCTAGCAGTCCGGCACTTATAGCCTCTTGTCCAATCCCGGTGTGTAGTTCTCCATGAATTTCCATTGTTGGGACGCCCTCTAGGCAGGCCTCATCAAAAAACCGCATTTCCACCATCGCTTTGAAGCGCTCAATTTGATTCATTTTCTGCCTCCGGATATTTGGCTTCTGAAATTTCAAAAAATGTTCCGCTTGGTTCGCAGAAATAAGCAGCTCTTCCCTCAGGAAATTTTGTAATACTTCCCAGAGGTTTTGCCCCAAGATCGGTAACTTTAGCAATGCACGATTCCATATCTTTAACATTAAATGCTATGTGACCCTGACCTGGGTGTAGAGGTAATTTTGGAGAAACAAAACCATCGGGTTTCAATCCATGAAACTGAAGTAGTTCTAAGAGATGATCAGATCCTGGAATAGATAACTGTGCGAGACTACATGACAGATTTTTCACTCCTGTTATACTTTCAATCTCTTTTTTAATATTGTTTTCTTTAAAAATAACTTTAAAACCAAACGCTTCTACATAGAAATTGATGCACGCCTCTAGATCTTTTGTGGATAAACCTGAATGGATTAATTCTCCTGAGTTCATAACATCATCTCTAAAAAAGCTTTAGTTCTCGGATTGTTTGCACGACTAAAAATTTTTTCTGCAGATCCAATTTCTACAATTTGGCCATGGTCCATCATGACGACTTTATCAGCAACCTCTTTAGCAAAACCCATTTCATGAGTTACGATGATCATTGTCATGCCCCCACGAGCCAACTCTTTCATGACCTCCAGTACTTCTCCAACTGTTTCTGGATCCAAGGCGGAAGTCGGTTCGTCAAAAAGCATCAATATTGGTTTCATGGCAAGAGCCCTGGCTATTGCCACTCGTTGCTGTTGTCCTCCAGATAGTTGGGAAGGATAAGAATAACACTTTTCTTCCAATCCTACCCGTTTTAGTAAATCCTTAGCTTCATCAACACTTTCTTTGGCATTAGTTCCCAATACCTTAGTTGGCCCAATTGTTATATTTTCAAGAGCATTAAGATGAGAGAAAAGATTAAATTTTTGGAATACCATTCCAATATTTCTACGCTGCTTTGAGGTTTTCGTTTCATTAAGTGGTTTTATTTTACCATTTAATTCTTTAAACCCTATTAGATCATTTCCAACAGTAATTTTGCCTGAGTCACATGTATCCAAGAAATTAATACATCTGGCGAGTGTTGTTTTTCCTGAACCAGATGGCCCGATAATACACACGACTTCTCCCTTTTTGATTTCCAGTGAGATATCTTTCAACACATCTGAGTTTCCAAATGATTTATACAGATTTTCAATTTTTACTAAAGGACTCATTTATCATCTATTATTTGAAAGTAGGTTTCTTGATTTATATTTCTTCTTGAAATTTTGCTGAGCTGGCAATTCGTGTTTGCTATAATAGGCTTCCACATATTTTTGTATAAAACCCATAATTGTTATTAAAATTAGGTACCAAATTGCAGCAATGACAAATAGCTCAAATGTTCTAAATGTTGCAGCGTTCAGTTGTTGTATTGTTCCAAATAGTTCCCTAATCCCAATAATAGCTAGAAGCGAAGTTCCTTTGATCATAAGTGTAAATTCATTCCCTAGCGGTGGAATAACAATTCTTATGGCTTGTGGTAATATTATCCATCTCATGGCAGTAATAGGTGACATGCCTACAGCACGGGCCGCATCAAATTGGCCTCTATCGATTGAAGATATTGCTGCCCTGAAAATTTCAGCCATATATGCTGCCTCATGTAATGACAACGCCAAAATAGCAGCTTGCATTGGTCCAGACAAAGTAAATGGCCCTATAACAATATCTGGATATTTATATAAACCGGCAGCTGCAACCCCAGTATAGACTATTACGAGCTGAACCAGTAGAGGAACACCTCTAAATATCCAGATATATAATTTACCTAGTTCACGTAACCACCATCTTTGTGACATCCGAAGCAGCGCTACAAACAGGCCTCCAATGACACCTAGAGTTTGGGCTACAAATGCTATGGAGATTGTTAGCCAAACTCCATATAAAAGAATGTCTGGAGGGTTAAATAGGTACTCAAAGAAAAATGGAATGTCTAAATTAAGATTTCCCATAAAATCGATCCAAACTTCCATTTCTAGGGGGAAATAAATCTCCCTAGAAATGTCTTAACCAAGAAACTTAGTTTTATTTTATTGTCATGGCTTCAAAGCCCCATTTATCAAGAATTTCCTGATACTCTCCAGAGCTTATCATTGCATTAAAAGAATCTTTAATTGCGTTGTGCAAATCTTTATCTTTGTGCAGTGTTGCTATCCCAACGGTTAAAGTTAGCAATTGTGGGCTAGCAAGTCTAACTAGGCCAGGTTTTTGCTTATTAAAATAACCTGCTTGATCAGTAGAACCCAAATAGACATCTGCCAAACCTGCAATTAATTGTTGAAAAGCATCGGTACCTTTTGCAAGAGCAACAATTGTCATCTTCTCTTTACCTGAAGAAGCAATGGCCTCATTTGCTGAACTCAACTCTTCTTCCAAATAAGATCCAACAGCAACAGAAACTTTAAGACCCGATAAATCTTCTAGTTTTTCAAAAGATGCCGAACTATCTGCTTTAGTAAGTAATGAATTACCAGCAATTGCATAGTCTACAAAATCAACAACTTCGCGTCTTTTCTCTCTATTAGCCAGACCAGAAATAATTGCATCACACTGTCCCGCTTGCAGTGCTGGAATAAGACCATCAAACGATATGTCTTTGTGTTCTGCAGAAACACCCATACCTTTTGCCACTGCTGCGGCGATGTCTATATCAAAACCTTCAGGCTCATTTGTAGTGGGATTAATCATTTCCCAAGGTGGGTAAGCTAATTCAGTACAAAACAATATTTTCCCTTTAGATTTGATGTTTGCGGGTGCATTTGCAGCCGCATTTGCACCAGTTACTATCAGTAAGGCAAGTAAACTCAGTAAGATGCTAAATTTAAGTTTAATATTCATATATAATAGCATTTTTTCCTCCCATTCTGTAATTTATTCCC
>CACIIZ010000020.1 GCA_902586855.1 uncultured Alphaproteobacteria bacterium
GTCTGCCGTATCTTTGATGGTACGGATGAAGGAAAGAACATTACTTTTACGATTAATCGTGACAACGTTAATAATGCGTCAGATACGGTTTATGTTAGTACGGCTCCCGGCACAGCCAAAGATACGGACTTTGAGGGTTTTACCGGAAAAGAAGTAAAGTTTGCTGAATTTGATAAATTCAAGACGGTGACTGTGACAGCAAAATCAGATTCTCTTGTGGATGATAACGAGTATTTCTGGCTCAATATGTATCTCAATAAAACGGATTTGCAAAATAACGAAGCAACGGTCACGAGCAAGGCTTACATCGATCATGTACCGGTGCCAACGCAGCACACTTATGCCATTACCAATAATAGCCCATCGAGTAATTCAGCCACTGTCAGTGAGGGCGGAGACATTACGTTTACCATTGCCCGAACGTTAGCTTCAGGATCGGCCGCTGCATCAACGATATACGTGAGTACAGCACCTGGATCAGCGAATAGTGAAGATTTTACTCCTATCGATAAGGTAGCAGTGAATTTTGGTAAAAAAGAACAACAGAAAACTGTTACTGTAAGTACCAAGTCTGACACGGCTAATGAGTCTGAAGAAGATTTTTATTTGCTTGCCTTCAAGACGGAAACTGATGCTGAAAATAACGCTGCCGATGAAACCTGGCAGTATAATAAGGCCTTCATTAAAAATGTGACTGCCGCTAATTATAAATATACGGTTTCCAGTGACACGACTCCTACGACCGCTGTTGAAGAAGGAAGTGATGTCACCTTTACTATTACCCGAAGTGCAGACGGTTCTGCATCAACTGTTTACGTAAAAACGGGACAGGGAACTGCTGATTCTGAAGACTACACCCATCAGGATAAAACTCCGGTTACTTTTGCAGCCCAGCAGAAGATTAAAACAGTAAAGGTCTCGACCCTTTCCGATACGTTAACGGAGGGAACCGAATATTTTTATTTAGGTGTTTTTAAAACTGTTGAAGATCTGGAGCAGGGTGTTTTCACAGCTGATACCGGTTGGGCAGAAGGGTATGTTAAAGATAAAGCGGGAACTGCCGCAGATGATTATACCTATGCGTTTAAGAAGAGTAATGGTAGCGCCGGGAATGATTATGATACGGAGAATTCCGGTACAGCCGTTGTTGAAGGCAAGGAGGCTACTTTCACGATTGCAAGAACATTGGGATCGGGGAAAACAGCGTCCAAGGCTACTGTTTATGTTAGTACGGTAGAAGGAACTGCGGGCAACGACGACTATCAGCCACTAAATTCTGTGGCTGTTGATTTTAAAGCCGACGAATTGACGAAAGACATTGTGGTAAAGACTGAGTCCGATACCGTAACGGATGACGGGGAATATTTTTTCTTGAATGTATACAAGAGTGTCGATGACGCAGAAGAAGGTATTCATTCAGCTTGGACAAAAGCTTTTATAGCTAATGATGCTGGCTCGGTAACGACCGCATCAAAATATAACTATTCGGTAAAAAGTTCGAATAGTATTGCTGATGGTGATGCCGCGGCAAAAGAAGGCCAGGATATTACTTTCACAATCACCAGAATTAACGTCAGCGGTGATGCGGACGGTATTGCAAATGGGGATAATTTATCTGGAAGTGGGAACCTAACCATAGATGGGGCTCTTGCTAGCTCTGGTGCGGTTACTTTTTCCACTGCCAACAAAATTTCAATCACAAGTGCTGGGAATGATTCCGGCAGAACTTTTACGGTTACGGGAACCAATGAGGCTGGATCAAGTCAGACAGAGGCCATTACTGGTGCCAATGCGGATACCGTAATTAGTAATAATTTTTTTAAAACCGTTACGCAGATTGCTGTAAATGGTGCCACGGCTGGGAATGTTACGGCTGGTAATATTCCTGATGAAGCGTCTACAGTTTATGTGGGCACTTCGGAAGGTTCGGCTTATAATGATGACTTTCAAGCATTGGACATAACAGCCCTTGACTTCAACAAAAACGAAACGAGCAAAACGGTAAAAGTTAGTACCGTTGTTGATACTGAAACGGAGGCAACAGGGTCAAACGCGGAATATTTCTGGCTTGATTTATACAAGAGTAAGGCCGATGTTGAGGACTTAAATTATTCTGCTTATGCCAAAGCCAACATAGTAGATGATTCAAACTTAAGTCTTGGTCTTACCAATTATACCTATACTGTTACAGGGGCTGCTAATACGACTGGAAAAGCAGTGAAAGAAGGCAATGAAATAGCCTTTACCATTACTCGAACAAAAACCGATGCCGGCCAAAACGACGTTGCAACGACTGTTTACGCTTACACGACACCAGGTTCAGCCTACGAAGATGATTATGTTCCTATAGAACTTCAAAAAATTAATTTTAAGAAAACGGAAACCACCAAGGTCGTTACTGTTGATACAAAAACAGATACGGAAAACGAAGGCGTTGAGTATTTCTGGTTTGATCTCTTTAAGACTATAAATGTAAATTCTGATGATCAGTCAGATTGGGAATATGCCGGCTATGACATGGGATATATTTCCAATGACTCCGGGGCCGTGACGGCGGGGGCAACCTACGATTATACGGTAACGGGAGCAAACACTTCCACCAGCACAGCTGTGAAAGAGGGAGAATCTGCAACCTTCACAATTACCCGAAGTAACACGGGTGGAGGCTCTGATACCGTTTCGACCGTTTATTTAAGTACATCGGCCGGTACAGCGTCCAATGATGACTTTGAAGTGATTACGAATAAAGCCATTCAGTTTAATCCAACCGAAAATACCAAAACCATTACCATTGCCACAAAGAAAGATGCTGAAACTGATGATGATGAATATTTCTGGTTTGATATTTATAAGACACTTTATGATGCTGAGAATTATAATTATTACAAGTATGCCAAGGGATATATTGATGATGATGCCAATGCAACTGCAGCACTCAATAATTATACTTATAAAGTAACTTCGGCTAATGGATATACCAATAAAGTAACGGAAGGTGATGCTGCGACCTTCACAATTACCCGAACCAAAACTTCGGGTAGTGATGTAGCTGCCACGGTGTATGTAGCGACAAATGACGAAACAGCAGGTAGTGAAGATTATGAGCCAATCGCTAAGCAGGCCATAGAATTTAAAGCAAACGAAACAACTAAGACAGTTACGGTTCAAACCAAGGAAGACGGGTTTACAGATATGGGGTATGGTGAGGGCGAAACTTTCTCCTTATATCTCTTTAAGACTGAAGCTGATTTAGAGTCTGAAAATTATACCGCTTTTGATTATGCTGTTATTACCGATAACGTAACTGCGGCGGCGGCGGTTAATAATTATACCTATGCCATTACCGGGGACAATAAAACCCAGGGTACTGCAGCGGAAGAAGGTTCTAATATTACTTTTACGGTAACCCGAACTAAAACTACCGGTTCTGATGTTGCTGCTACAGTTTACATTTCCACGACGCATAGTACGACGGATTCGGAAGACATTGTCTCTTGGGATAAAAAGGCCCTTGAATTTAAAGCAGACGAATTAAGTAAGACGGTCGTCATTGAAACCAATACGGATAGCGACACGGAAGGCTACGAAAGTTTCTGGCTGGATTTATTTAAGACCAAGTCGGATGCCGAAAACGGCATTTATGACGTTTGGGATGTAGGCTATCTAAAAGATAATACATCAGCGGCCAGTGCTGTAAATAATTATACCTATAAGGTTACGACGAGTGCTGATGCGGCCTTTGGAGCGGTTGAGGAAGGGGGTACTATTGACTTTACCATTACCCGGACCAAAACATCCGGTAGTGATTTATCGACTACCGTTTATATTGGCACCCAGGCAAGTTCAGCCATGGAAGGTATTGATTATAAGGGTATTTCAGAACCCTTAGAGGTTGTATTTAAGAAGGACGAAACGACAAAAACAGTCTCAGTTGAAACCTATGCTGATGAGGAGACGGAATCTAATCCAGAATCATTTTACTTAGGACTCATGAAAACAAAAGCTGCTGCTAAGGAGTATATGGAGACTTATGATTCATCCTTAATAGATGCTTATAGTGCTGCTTACATTAAGGATCCAGCTGCAGCGAGTGGTACTTATGCATATTCGGTGACGACTAATTCTCCAAGTAATAGTGCTAAGAATGAAGGGTCGGATATCACGGCCACGATTACAAGAACTTTACAATCGGGTACGGCTGGTGATTCCACAATTTATCTCAATACGACGGCTGGAAGTGCTGATGGAACGGATTATGTTGCCCAAAAGGCTACGGCGATTAGTTTTGCCGGATCTGATGGTAACACTGCCACAAAAACCGTTACGATTAAGACAAGTACTGATGGTAATGCCAGTGAAGGGAAAGAATATTTTTATGTTGATTTATTTAAGACCAAGGCGGACGCTGAGGATGGATATGGCTATTTTACCTACGCAACATCCTACATTAATGATGCCGCAGCTTTAGCATCAGCAGGAATTACTTATTCCATTGATGCTCAAAGTGGTCAAACAAATGAAGGGGGAACGGTAACTTTTACAATTAAGGACGGAAGTTCTACCGCTGCTTCAAAAGTGTACGTAAAGACAGTTGATGGAACTGCTATTGCGGGAGAAGACTATAAAGGCATTACTGCTGGAAGTACAGCAAGCTTAGTAGAGTTTGGGACTAGTGATACGAGTAAAACTGTTACCGTCAGTGTATATTCAGATGCCGTAGTTGACGATAATGAGACCTTTTACTTAGAGCTCTATAAATCAGAGCAGGATATGACGTCGGGCACGGTACATAAAGAATCTAAAGCTGAAATTAATGAAGTTTCAGCGGTTGTTGATAATTATACCTATACGGTTACAGCTAGTAACAACTCCAGTAGTAGTCCGACTGCGGAGGGTTCCAACATAACTTTTACAATAGCGAGAAGCGGATCTTCTGGGCAAACAAAGGTTTATCTTAATACGACTGCTGGTTCGGCTGATAGTTCGGATTATACTGAGCAAGTTGCCAATGAGCTAGTGTTTGCTGATACAGAAACTTCAAAAACCTTAACTGTAGCTCTAACGAGTGACTCTATTTCCGAAAGTAACGAATACTTTTATTATGATTTGTATAAAAATAAAGCTGACGCTGAGGCTAAGAATTATAATTATCATACCTACGCTTCTGGATATATCAAAGATGCAGGTGGCGGTAGTAGCAGCACTTCTTATACATACGAAATTGACAACACTAATACCCTTAATGGTTCTGCAAAGTATGTTGTGGAAGGGGGTACGGCTACATTTAAAGTAACCCGATCTAGTTCGGGTTCGGAGTCAACAGTTTACATAAGTACATATGATGGAAGCGCAAAAGCGTCTGACAATGATTTCACTGCTCTAGATCATAAGGCAGTCACATTTGCAGCGAATGAGACAACTAAGACTGTCTCAGTTGATGTGTTGACTGATTCTAGTGATACTGCAAACGAGTATTTCTGGTTAGTTATGAATCAAAGTTCTACTTCTAATTCTTTAGTAAGTGGAGTTTGGGATTATGTGTATGTTACCTCACCTTCGGGTATGCTGGCTTCATTAGGTTCGGTGAATGCTGGAAGTGTTTCTGGAGCGGACACGGTTACGGTTACCTCCGCCTCAAAAACGCTATTTCCAGGTCATAAGGCAGATCAGTTTTTTAATGATTATGCTTTTGCAGCCGTTACGGCAAATAATAAAGTTGTGAGTTGGGGTAATTCAGCTAAAGGTGGTGACAGCTCTCCTGTGTCGGCACATCTTACGGGCGTTTCAAAATTATATACTAATTCTCAGGCCTTTGCTGCGGTAAAAAGTGACGGTTCTGTTGTCACCTGGGGTGATGCGGATGCAGGAGGTACTTCCTGGGATGCTGATGGTATCTCAGCAAGCGCAACCCTTTCGGGATCTGGTAATTTAACGCTTGGGGGTGCCTCAACAAGCTCTGGATCAGCTACCTTTACAAAAGGCAATAAAGTAACGATCACCAGTGCTGGGAATGACTCCGGTCGTACTTTTACGGTAACTGGTACGAACTCCAGTGATCAGGCTCAAACAGAGACGATTACGGGAGCAAATGCAGGTACTGCTGAAGGGTCTAAACTATTTAAGACCGTGACACAGATTGCTGTTGATGGGGCTACGGCTGGAAATGTTACAGCGGGTCATTTATATTCACCAACCTATGACAAAGCAGCGGATTTAAATGGTGGAACGGATGTATCGAAAATAGCATCCACATCTGTTGCTTTTGCAGCTATTCGAACAGATGGATCTGTTATCACTTGGGGTAACAAAGGGAATGGTGGAGACAGTCGTTCGGTTTCTTCGGATATTGATGGTACGGTTAAGGTAAGAGAAATCTATTCCAATATGACCTCTTTTGCTGCCTTAAGAGAGGACGGCACTGTCATTACTTGGGGCTATAGTGGGTTTGGCGGGGATAGTTCCTCGGTAGCGAATAAAATCACCACGAAAACGCATAGTGATTTTAGTGTCGTTACAGATATTTCTGCGACAGGAACTGCTTTTTCTGCCATTAGGTCAGATGGGTCGGTAGTCACTTGGGGAAATGCCTTGGATGGAGGGGATAGTAGCACGGTGGCTTCTTCTATAGATGGAGATACGGATCCAACGGATGTGGTTCAGGTTTATGCAACGACATCGGCTTTTGCAGCACTGCAGAAAAATGGTGCTGTTATTACTTGGGGTGATGTGAACAACGGTGGGTCTACTACTTCTGTGGCCTCCAGTGTTAATGGCAGCGTAGATGTTACCAAAATCTATTCAACTGGTTCTGCCTTTGCTGCACTAAGATCCGACGGATCTGTAGTCACCTGGGGTAATGCCTCAAACGGGGCAAACTCATCTTCAGTTTCTGCCGATTTGGATGGGGATAGTAATGGTGATGGAAATGCCAGTGATACTACCCAGGATATTACGAAGGTTTTTTCCACTGTGGGTGCCTTTGCTGCCATTCGTGCTGACAATAAAGTCGTGACTTGGGGAAATGCAGCCTTTGGTGGTGATAGTAGCAGCGTTGCTTCAATCATAAATGGAACACTGGATGCTGATTGTGTGTCTGGGAGTGCCAGTGTTTCTGCTGGAGGTAATTTTGTTCTTGGAGGTGATAAGACTTCAGGAGGTGCAGCTTCCTTTACGAATGCAGAAAAAATTACCATCACTAGTGCTGGGAATGATTCTGGACGAACATTCACTATTACGGGTACGGATGCCGGGGGTTCGGCTTTAACGGAACAGGTCACTGGGTCTAATGCCGGAACCGCTACGAGCATGAAGTATTTTAAGACCGTCACACAAATTAGTGTGGATTCAGGGGGCAATACGGCTGGGGCTGTAACTGCTGGTGTAGTTAATAAAGAGGTAAAGACAATCGTAGCTTCAGATAAATCTTTTGCTGCCTTGCTGAAGGATGGTTCGGTCATTACGTGGGGAGATGCTTCAGGTGGGGGAGATTCCTCCTCGGTCTCGAGCAAGTTAGTTATGGGAACCGGCAATGCAATTAAAGTTGACCAGCTTTATGCATCTGGGGAAGCTTTTTCAGCAATCAAAGCTGACGGTAGTGTGGTGACCTGGGGAAGTAGTAACCACGGTGGTAATAGTACAGGGGTTGATTTTTCTTCAAGTAAAGTTTCAGGCATGTCAGGCGCTAGTAGTGGGGTCAACTGTGCGGTTAAGTGCTGGGCAAATACGTCAAAGGTCGTGGCCAGTGCCAATTTAACCCTTAAGGATAGTAGTGGGAATGCAGTATCAGGAACATTTATTACGGGAAGTGACGGGACATTAGATCTGAGTGGTGTGAGTGACGGGACCTATACGGGTAGTTTTACTATTTCAGATACCACGGCTGATTCTTTGATTAACATTTCTGATGTAGGCACGGCTCTAGATATTGCGGTTGGTTTGGCGAGCTCTCCAACAAATGGTCAAAAGGCTGCTGCTGATACGAACCAAGATGGAGTTATTAATATTACGGATGTGGGTGCTATTCTTGATTGGGCTGTTAATCTTAAGGACTCAGGAGCTGGTGTTGTTAGAGATGCTTCAGCGTCTAATCCCTTTTCCACCCAGACATTCTCAATCTCCTCTGGGAATGACTTAACCCTAGAGGCTTATATTCTTGGGGATTTAGATGGAACTTATGCCACTATCCTCTAAGAAAAGGTTTTATTATCAGGCAAAGGTTGAGAATGCGCTTAAGTTCGAGAGGTCTGGACTGTTTGAAAGCGTAATAAGGTAATCACCTAAGGGATCATCATTGTCAACGGTGATAACATTTGTTGAGGCGCTGACTTTGTTAGAGCCAACCATGAAGATAAATTTATCAGTTGAAGTGTCAAAGTCTGTGATCGTCAAATTCCCAGCATTTTTACTAATGGTAATAATGTCTGCTCCAAGGCTTGTTGCCAGGGTGTCGGTGCCACCATTAACAGTGATTTGGTCATTCCCATTCCCACTATTGACATTCTCATTAGCGTCGCTAAGCCATAAAATGTCGTCGTCGGTCCCAGAGGTAATGAGTATAGAATCTCCAGCTAGGGATGTAGTAGTACTGGTAAGATCCAAGAAATTTTTCCCTCCCAAAAGGTTAATGGTATTGATTCCCGAAAGGCGTGGATTACCTGCTGTGCTACCGGCATCTTGATAAAACATTGTGTCACCGGTTGTTCCAAAGTTTTGTAAGAACAAGGCGTCATTTCCACTTGTTCCTTGGATCGTATCCGAACCTTGTTTCAAATCTAGTGACAAATCATGCTTTAGGTAAATAGTCATATCGGCAACCACAGCCTCAGTCGCCCCCTTACCATTATTCCCCATATTCCTAGCTTGAAAGTCCCCGGTCCATTTAGAAGAAGTCTGCTTGAGGTTAATAGTATCATTTGCAGTTCCACTGGCTTTGATTCCAATTTGGGTTGCGTTGATATTTACTGTCATTGCACTGTTGGCCTTACCAACAATGAAAGTAGAATCTATCCCTGAGGTAATGGTACTACCGCCAGCAGGAAGCAAAATTTTCTCAATCTTAGTACCTGGTATAATTCCCAGAGGGGCGCCCTGAGGCGTCCCATAAACGGTGGCCTTTCCCACCTCATTTTTCCAGGGAGTGAGATAATCGTTACCAACCATAGAAACTTGACTGCCTGATAAATCGAGTTGAGTACCTCCAGTTATATTGCTTAAATCAAGAATATCATTTCCCCCAGTGTCGTATAGACTTTCAAAAGGTGGGGCACTAGCCAAATAGGTGTAAGTGTTATCCCCGGAGCCAGTTGATTGGGTGGCACCATAAGTTTCTTGTAAGGCTATGATATCAAAAAGCATCGGGGTCTTAGGGTAATATTGGGTTCCCGAATTTCCCAAATTAACCCCATCATATTTTATGTTGTGGGTCGCAGCGTCTCTCATCGGGGTATATGACATGATTGAGTAGGGATATTGCTCATACTGGTTTTGATAAATATTGGCATTTCCTTCACTAGTATCGTTTGGATCGATTGCCTCAAAAGGGTGTTTGTGTCCTAAGGAATGAATAATTTCATGGAGAAAGGTTGTGAATCCTCTTGAATTTTCTGCGTATGTACTGCTTTCATTGTAGTCAGGAACATTATTATTATTCCTATCCGTTCCTCCGTTAAAAAAAATATTGCCTGCCTTCGGGTTGTTGTTTACACCTTGAGAATAGGCAGCATAATCGCTTGCCATTCCAAAATGTTGGGCATCGGTAATACCGATCCTGAAATCACCAACAACATCGCCTGACTCACTGACTTCTTCGAAAGTAATATTGACAAAAGAGGCAATGGTGTTGAAGGCACTTCTCGCTGCTGCTTTAAAGGCATTTGAAGGAGAAATAATCCCATCTAATTCATCATAGGTTCCTACATAAGAGGCTCCAGGTTCCAAAAAAGAATAGGATATTTTTTCGCCAGAAGCTAAGACCCACTCAGAAGTTATATTTTTCTGGTATTCTTTTCTTCCAGTTTTGCTCAGCGAACTACTCTGGAACTTTATATCAGTGACATAAGTATAACTTTCATCAAGAGCTGTTACATTCGATGTTCCAAAAACATTAGAAGTAATATCTCCAAGCGAAATTAATTCTGATGATAAATTCTTAGAATTACTTGAGTCCTTAGCCAGAATAGCTATTTCCATGCTGGAATTATCAGTAAGTTTGTAGTTCGAGGACAAATCTTTTTTTGAAATGCTTCCAGTATTCAAATCAAAGAAATAATCATCCTTTAGTTTGATCTTATTATTACTTGATAATTCAAAAAATGTACCTGTGTTACCCGATAAGGTATAAGTGGGAGGTTCCGATCCAGAATAATTGATTTTTGCAATTACAGCACCCAGTTTCTTATCATCAAATGATATAGGTGTTAGGGTAATCTGGGCGGTGCCATCGACATTGGAAGACGCAAATATGGTTGGCAAAATATTCTCTTCTATATTGAATAATTCAGTATAAAGTTTTGTACTATCGGCTGAATTAGAAGCGGTAATTTCCAGAATATTCTGTGTTTTTCCCATGTTTGCCAAGGGAAAGAAACTATTGTTTTGATCTTTTATTTTTTGATCTGACTTATCATAATAATAGTCATCTTTAAGTTTTATCTTATTCGTATCGGTTATTTCAAAAAAAGAGTGAGAGGTTAATGCATAAGTAACAGTTTCAGTTTCGCTTCCAGAGTAATTAATTGTAGCGACTATGGATCCATAGTCTCTCTCGACAAAGGGTTTAGCAGAAAGCGTAACAGCAGCTGTAGTATTAATATTTGAGGATCCAAAGATACTACTGAGATAAGAGCTAGCTGTGATTTTCGTGAATCCTATATCAGTTTCACTTGATATCCCACTGTCACCTATTTTTGCGGCCCTACGTCCCTCCAACATTGTGAAAAAAAAGTCATTGTCAGGTTTTCCATTTGAGTTAGTATCTTTGGTGGCATAATCACTGGCTGTGAGATCCAATTGATATGAGCTATTTAGTATTTTACCTGTTTCTGAATAATAGGTATCATCTTTGAATTTTAGATTTGTTCCTGAGATTTCTAGAAAGTTGCTGAAAGAACCTTCTGCATCATACAAGTAAACATCTTTTCCCAGAAAGTAACTATCTGTAGGGATCACTTGTGCAATGGTCGCTCCATATTTATTTTGCTTAAATTGTGTAGGGGTTAGTGTTATCGCTTCATTTTTATCAACGATATTTAAGTCAAACTGTTTCCCTGATCCTGAGTCGTATTTGATTGTTACTTTAAGAGGACTTTCTTTACTCCAGTCAGCTGAAGATTTATTTATCGCAATAACACCATTGGTGTGTTGAGAAGTGTTAATTACAAAACCGCTGCTTTCGTAGTCTATAAAAGCATTTGAAGTTAAAGAGAGTGTATTCCCATTTATTTGGTAATATTTCTCATGAGTATCAAAATAAATCGAGTAATTTGATCCCCCGGAGAGAGTACCAATCACGGCACCTGGGGTTGCTTCATTAACAGTTAAGTTGCTAAGAGATATGGTCATTGATATTTAATACCCAGTGATTATATCTTAAGTTCGATCTTGGTAAGATAAATCTAATCATTATTGATAAAAAAGAAAGGCTCATTAGCAGTCATATAAAAACCTAATCCATGTGATTCTAGAGTACTAAAGGGATAATGTCTTTATATAAAATGAAAGCAAAATTCACGGCGAGTGCCTTGAATTATCATGCCACGGCTGCAGCGAATACGTTGAAGTATGATGGTTTATCCAAGACGGCGACTGGGATTAGTCAAAATGCGAATTTAACGATTAACGGTGATATGGCGACGGAAGCCGGGTCTGGATTTTCTACCCCGCAGCGTGTTGCTATCACGAGTTCTGGTAATAATTCTGGTATTAAGTTTAAGATTACGGGTACGAGCGATGGCTCGAAAGCTCTTGTTGAGGAAGTGACAGGAGGTAATGCGGCTACGGTCTTTAGTACTGGTGCCTTTAAGACGATTACGGAAATCAAGGTTATTAATGGTAACACAACGGGGAATGTCTCTGTTGGTGTGGCGTCTATTCTGGAGGAGTCATCTTATTCTGCGGCCCAGGCGATAACCTACACGGTAACAGCGGATGATATTCCGGCTGGGATTGATCCTCTTGTTTTGAACCTGACGTCTCCGGGTGTGACGGCGGTGTTTGATTATGGGACGGCCAATCAGGCGACTTCCCGTGAGTTTTTAGTGGATGATGATAAGATTTCTGTGAGTGCTAACACGGTGAATGGAGCGTTAACTCTGGTGGGCAGCACGACGGCTTCCTTTAGTAGTCCTCATAATATTACGGTGACGAGTGGGGGCAATGATAGTTCCAAGTATTTTTGGATTGTGGGAACAGATGCTAACAATCAAGCGCAGACTGTAAAATTACAGGGTTCCAATGCCTCTACGGCTACGACGGCGGAAACGTTTAAGACGGTATCTTCTATTACGGTGAAGGATGGTAATGGTGGTAGTGCGAGTAATGCGGCCACGACGGGAACGGTGAAGGCGGGTGTGACGGATGAGGATAAGGCTGTGACGGTGACGGTCTTTGCGGCTCAGGATTCAACAAAGGAATCCAATCCTCATAATGTGACGATCTCCCATGCGATATACCAAAATGATCAGGCGGCGCAGGCTTATATTGGTGAGATTGCAAACATTTCCATTCCTATTCAAGACAGGAACCTTCCTGTGGGTGCAGATTCAACAGTGCAGACTGCCAAGAATACGAAATATACCTTTAAGGCTTCTGACTTTGGGTATTCTGATCCTGATGGTGTGGCGCTGAATAAGATTAAGATTATGACTTTAGAGGCAGCAGGTGATTTGGAAATTAATAATGTTGATCTAGCGATATCGGGAAGCCCAAATAATGAGATTGCCTTAGCGGACATTAGCAAGCTTACGTTTATGCCTGCCACGGATGCTGGTGGCAGCGGGTATGGTAATTTTACGTTTAAGGTTTTTGATGGTCTGGATTGGTCTGCCAGTGCGAATACGATGAAAGTGAATGTAGGTGATTCGGTTCAAACAACGATTAAATACTTTGCTCAAAACACATCTGGAACAGCGGCTGATCAACCTATTAAGAGTGCGACGGTCGGCATGAAAGATTCTGGTGGGAATGCTGTTTATGCGGGAGCCTATACAACGAACACGTCCGGTGTTGTTGATTTTACCGGTGTGACGGATGGTAATTACACAATGACTTTTTCTGTTACGGACACGGTGGGTGATTCAGCGATTAATATTTCGGATGTTGGAACGGCTCTTGATATGGCGGTTGGTCTAATTTCATCTCCGACCACTGATCAGAAGGTAGCGGCTGATACGAATGGTGATGGGACGATTAATATTACGGATGTGGGTGCTATTCTGGATATGGCTGTTAACCTGCAAGATACAGGGGCTGGAGTCTTGAGGAATGCTGCAGTGTCTGATCAGTTTGCGACAAAGACTGTTGCGGTGCAGGCGGGGAATGACTTAACTCTGGATGCCTTTTTAATTGGTGATCTTGACGGTAGCTATGCCAATATTATCGCTACCGGTTAAGGATTTTAACGGATCGTTACCTTTCTAAACTTTTTCATAGACATGATTTCGCGCGGCAGTAAAGGTACAACAACCCGCCTGCTGCAAAATAAATTTTAAGAGTTTGATTGAGACCAGGATCTCTTAAATGATAATATCAAAAGTATAAGGATCAACGAGGAAGGCGACTGCACTATCTAAATTCACCGTCGCGTTACTTGAATTAATATGGTCATACAGTGATGCTGCTTCCATAGTAAACGTTACTTTTGTACTCCCTGTTACCTTATTATCGACTGGATTTCCATAGATACTGAAAAGCTTATAATCAGCAACCGACAAGTCAGCAAACTCACCGGTGTCTCCTAGTGTGACACCAGCGTGCGTTCCAGCTAGAGTCAATGTTGCCTTTCCAGAACTACCATCAAGATTGCTTGATCCAGTTTTAGGATTGAAACTTGAGGTCCATCCAGTTTGGGCCTTACCATTCCAATCTGCGGTCGCTGCAAACTCTCCTGCAGTGACAGAATTTGAATTAGGGCCATCCCAAAAGTAAGACTCTGATTTGGATACGCCTGCCTTAAAGCCATCTGTAATCTTCTCAAAGTTGGTGGCCCAGGTTTCTGAAGGCGTGATTTTAAACTCAACGTTTTTCATATTTAGCTGATCACCGGTTAAGACTTCATCATCAATATAGAAACCAATTTCCACATTGCTTGTGGTTGCAGTCCCTATTTTTGCTGCGTAAAGAACTGGCTTAACTAAGTTTCCTGTAGGTGAACTTGCCACTGTCTCTGCAGTTCCCAGTGTGTCTGTGTAAGACGCTACTGCCTTAATTTTTGTTGTTTTATTAGCTGAGTCAGCAGCAGTAATAGTATAGGTACTACTTGTTGCTCCAGAAATATCCGAGAAGGTTGTGCCGTCAGTGGCTTTTTGCCATTTGTATGAAATGGTTCCTAACCCATCAGCATCAGCAATATTATTGGATGCAGTTAAGGTTTGGCCAACGTATGCATTCCCAGTGACTGTAACGGATCCAGTAGGAGAGTTATTTGTTTGAACTTGAGCTGTAGCTGCACTTACATATTTGTCAGCACCTGTATATGCATTACCCTGTTTATCAGTATATGAGGCTGTAAATCTAAGATACTTCGTAGCATCTCCATTGGCTATGGTATATTCGTAGCCATCGTTACCTGTTCCTGTTGCATTACTCCAACCACTGGTTCCATTAGCTGATATTTCCCACTGGGTTGTAACAGTACCGTTTATAGCGTCTAGGTCTCCAATTGTTGTTGCTGTCAGTTTAGAGCCCGTTCTTGCCGTTCCACTTACAACACCCCCGGTTGTAGGATTATCAGCGATATTAAGTGTCGTTTCAATTGCTGTAATTTTGGTCGAACCTACATAAAAACCTAAATCAGCTATACCCATTGATAAATGAACGGCAGGTGTATTGGCGGTAACAAAATTGTTCATAATATTAGTCTTTGTCCAGTTACTACTATTATCGTCAAGTTTGTTAAAAAACTTTGTGGCCATTACTTCCATAACGGCTCGACCACCTTTATCGTTGAAATTTCCGTCGTTGCCGACACTGTAAGTATTTTCAGTAGGATTGGTAATGTTAACAGCTACATCAGAATTTCCACTCCGAGGTGTATAGGTGATTGCAATTGGTTCACCTTCGACGAATGTGAAATCCGTATGAGTGCTTGAGGCTGCTGTGTACGTAGATTGAGCCGATGCCTTGATTTGACCTTCTCCTGAGCTTATTGTTCCGTCTGCCCCTTCAGTAATGGTTACCGTAGTTGTGTTTGCAGTAGTATCATCATTTGAAGGAAGACTAGCTAGCGAAAGAGCAAAAGTTAAATCTGCATCATTATTGAGTAAATCTTTCACAGTGGCCAAAGAGAATTTTTGTCCTAAATTTATGGTCATGACACCGCCACTAACCTGGTAGGTGGCATCGGTAGAGTCGTTAGCTGTAATCGCCTGGGATCCGGCTCCGGTGGCACTTTTTGTTATTGCCCAATCGACCGTAGTGGTTGATGTGCTCATTTTAAAAGGGGTTGCTGCTGTTGTTGATGTTGTTGATGTTGTTGTTGTTGTTTCCGTCGCATCTGTTGCAGCAATCACTTCGGCCTTTGCAGTTTCTTTTGCCTTTGCAACAGCGTCAGCTGTCTTCATTGTGAAAGATGCTGCACCAGACCCTGGGTTGGCCTTCTCAGCCGTCACAGCGGCTGCGGCTTCTTCACCTGATTTAACTGCTAACTTAGCAATGGCACCTAATTCCGTAGCGTCAAAAGTTGTTATGGCATCTGCTGCGTCGTTAACCGTCTTAATTTGTGACTTAGCGGTAGCTAAAACAGCTTTGTTTGCTGTTACCGCTGCAGTGACAGTTGCTGCATCAAAGCCAGCGGCCTCTAGTTTAGTAGTTAAAACCGTTTCAGTTTTTGCTACCACCTGATCAATAATGGTTGAATCAGCGAGATCTGCTTTTGCACCCGCAGCAGACTGTGTTTTCACCACGTCAGCCACGGCCTCAATAGCCGTTTCAAAGGCCTTCGTCATATCCAAACCGGCACTCTTTGCGGACGCCTGGATTGTTGATACGGTCGTATAAACTTTCAATGCAACTTTTTCAGCTTCAAGAGCCACATTTTTTTCAGCATCTGTTAGGTCAGCCTTAAAGGGATTAAAGTTTAAGACGTCCATTTCTGCCGGCAATCCAAGAACTTCTTTCACTGCAGATTCTGAAAGGCCTGTCTCTGCAACAATGGTAGTAACTGGTGTTACAACGGTGGAGTTTCCTGGGGCTTTAAGTACAAGATCTGCTACTGTTCCCCCGGTGTTCGTATCAGTTGTAGCAGTTGTGTACGTGGTTCCACCAATCGTCTGGCCAGCTGAAATAGAGGTAATGACTAACTTGTCAGTAGCAGAAACAGTCGAGTTAGGGGTTATTGTAGTAGCACCGGTCGAACCTGTAACTCCAAATTCTTCTCCCTCGTCATAGGCCCCATCGCCATCTCTGTCAATAAATGCCAAAGCGCCTGAAAGAGGTCCCTTAATAGCACTGATATTCAGGGGAGCTACTGTATCTGATCCACCACCGAAATTACATGCTCCAAGTACGGATGCTAAGGAGAAGAAAGATGCTGTCCTGGCAGTCTTTGCAGTCATTTCACGGTTGATTTTGTTTTTCAACTTATTTCTGAGATTTGTATTGTTATCAGAGTCAGCATTGGACAGTACATTGCTTTTATTTTTGAAATCCAGCATTATTTTTTCTCCATGTCTTAAAATCTTTGCAAAAAACCCTTAATCTTTAAAGCTCTTTTAGGAATCGATAAAGTGTTACAGTATTTGATCATCTTCGTCAAAGAAAATAGCAAGTTCAACTGTACTTTTTCAACTACTGTATCTATTATGTGATTTCAATCTGTCTTTGAAGGTTTTTCGCAAATAAGCGCTATCAAACTAATCAGTCAAAATCAACTTGAACTTGGGCAAAAAATTCAACTAGTTGGGTATTAATCTCGTGCGTCAAGTCAGACATTCTTGCCCCAATTGTAGCTTTACCAGAACCGGTTTCAAAAAGTGCACCTAACTGAAAAAATGTGTCGGTATTATCAGCCCAAACCCGGGGTGTAATTGATAAATTACCCTCTACAATCGTTACCCTGTTTTCTACATCCCACTTATTGGCTCCAGTGCCAAAAAAGAAAAAGCCATCTTGTGTTAAATACCTGAGTTCAATTCCACCGCGTAAGAAGGAAGATTTGCCTCTAACATTGGCTTTCAATAGATTTTCATCTTTGGTTCCTCTAAAAGTATCACTTGAGTAATTATATAAATTATAATCTGCAAAAGGTACTATTACAAAATTTGAGTTTCGCACCCTATATTTTGCCGATCCTCCGGCTCCAATCGAGGTGGCAAATACTGAGCCTGAAACATCAAAATTGAATGCAGAAATGCTCTGCTTGGGAGAGTATCCAATCCCCGCTCTGGTATAAAGCTCCACATTTTGATTTGGGTTTACTGAAGCTTTAAGGCCAACGGATCCTACCTTGACGGGAAAGTTGCGGCCCCCAATTTTAAATACAGTCTCTGTTTCTCCTGTTTCACCGAAAAATGAGTAGGAAAGGCCAGTACTTTCCTGAAAGGTTTTACTCTCTGAAAGAACTACGAATGGGTGCGACAAGGATGCCAACACAAAAAAAACCATAATAATCTTGTTTATAGGTCGCTTGCTTATAAGGTCTTTCTTTGTTTTTACTCTGGTCATCGTCATTATTTTCATTTCACACTATTTTCTCTTTACCTTTAGTGAATCTGCGTAGTTTTTGATTTATTGCCTCCAAATGTACGTTCTTCTTGATTAAATTCAGAAAGAATCAGTTGCAATTCCTTAATTGTAAAATCAGGCCAGGTTGTATTGGTAAAATAGAGTTCTGAGTAGGCGATTTGCCATAGAAGAAAATTCGAAATTCTTCGTTGACCAGCAGTTCTAATTATAAGATCTGGGTTTGTTTGGCCTTTGGTATCCAAATACCTTTCGAAAGTCTCAGTAGTCAAATCTTTAGGAATTACTTTATCTGCTACAGTATCCATTCCAAATTTTTGGGCAGCTCTTACAATCTCATCTCTACCACCGTAATTTAACGCTATATTGAGAGTTAGCCCATCATTATCTTTGGTCGCTAGTTCAAGCCTCTTCATTTGGGAAGAAATATCCCTTGCTATTGGACTCGGGTCGCCAAGAAAGACCACTTTGACATTATTTTCTACAAGCTCTAAAAACTTGTTTTGCAGATATCCTCTAAACAATTTCATGAGACTACTTACCTCATGAGCGGTCCTGGTCCAATTTTCGGTGGAGAATGCGTAAAGCGTGAGGGTCTTTATGCCTAAATCAGGGCAAGCAGTTACTATCTCAGTAACTTTGGAAGCTCCTCTTTTGTGCCCAAATGCTCTTGGGAGTCGGCGTTCGACTGCCCACCTGCCATTTCCATCCATAATTATACCCAGATGCATTGATTATTAACTCCTAAATGAATACTTCATTTTCATCAGATTGAATTTGCGAGTATGTATCACATTTTTTTTTGAATGGGAAACACTTAAAATAAGCTGGACTGCATCATCTAATCTTTGGCAGAAGTCAATTACCATTATAATTAACCACTAGCAGGATTAACTGTCATGGCATATGCACCGAATATTTGCCTAAAGGCCCTATTATAATTGGATACGGGCTGTGGAGCTACATAAATGATGTCACCTGGCCTTAATTCAAGTTTGTTAGCAAGTATTAGCCTTGATGGATTTGAGGCGTCAAGATGGTATCCGATTACCCGATTATCTTTCTGAGGTCGCAGGAGATATATTTGGCTTGTGTCTGAAGACACTGGATCGAATGTTTGATCTGAGTAAAGAGCTTCAGATAGAGTTTTTCGATCAGAAGGAGATAAATTATATAGCCTTGGATTAAGTACCTCACCCATAATAACCGCTGTTTCAGGTCTGTAAGGTAAAGGATTGATGATGATATGATCATCGGGAAAAAGCCGGATGTTTCTATGTTTTCCCTCAATCACGTTCCGTAGTGAAATACGGTATTTTTCATTACTCCTCACTAGGGTAATTTGGGCGTCTTCTCCCTTTGGAAGTAATACTTTAGAACTAGCCATGATTTCATGGATATAAATGGGATAATTTGAGTAATTAATTTGAAACACATTTGTTTGATTTTCTACACTGGCATCTTTTTGTTTTTCGAGTAGATTGTTTGTGACTTGGATTCTCTTACTAACAAATGACGAAATATATAGTTCGAATTCAGGAGTAACCTCTTCAAAAACTAGCCGTTCATATAGTAAATCTTCAGCTTGGAATTGAGTTAATCCAGCTAAAAGCACCCTTCCAATCCCTATTATGGAAGCAAAGCCATCATCAGCAATGGAGATGGTACGTGTAGCGATTTGCTTAGTGAGACCAGTATCATCTTTCACATTAATCATTTGTGATATTGTTAGTTTATCTCCAATCCCTAGTTTGTAGGGACCAGGATCATTGTTCTCTGGTATATTCTCATTTATGGCTTGATCAACGGAAATCAATTTAGCCGCACGGGTTAGATCACCGGAATCCACGACCCTCTGCACATAATTATCCTCATTGGCTTTGTCAATTACGTTTGCAGTCAAGGGTATGATGGAAATTTGGATCTCTTCCTGTCCCTCGGACCGAGCCACTCCCCGACCCTCGGGTAGAATTTGAGGTACGTAAATTGTACCGCAACTTGTGACAATAAAAGCCAATAAAATAGCAAAAAAGCAATCTAGTTTGTGTTTTGAGATCACGGCAAATACAAATGATTAGGATGTCTATATCCTTTATATGATCACATCTAGGCAGCGTATTCAATGACCAAATGACCTTAAGTCTGAAGAAAATAATATTTGTAAAGGGTTTTTTAGTTGGTGACAAAAATTCCTGATACACATTTTTCCATCTTAGAACCAACGGCTTTTTTAAGTCTCTGAAGATCAGTTATTCTTGTTTTTTTTGCAAGTGCAACCAAAACGAAAAAATCTGAGCGAAGGGTTTGTTGTAGGCTATTAGGTTCAGATTCTATCTCCTCTACAATCTGTACCACAATATCGGAAGTTTCTTCAGGCTTAACTTTATGGGTGTCTGCCTCTTGACCGGCTATCTCCTCCTGACCAGCTATCTCCTCCTGACCAGCTATCTCTGGGTTTTTATTCAAGTATGAAAGATTTTGGCTGAGATGAATCATCTCATTATTATTGCCTGTGACCTTTGAAGCCATTGGGGTGAGCTGGGCTGCCCATTGTTTAGCCCTTCTTGTGTAATCTATCAGCAGAACGCGATTATTTTCTGTCGAAAAATAATAAGCTAACGACATTCCCAGAGAAAATACTGTTTCATGGTATCCCAGACTCGCACACGTTATCATCAGTGGCTTTGATGTTTTTTTACTCTCAGCCATAACAGAGCCTAAAGAATTTATAATTAGGATATCTTTCTTTACTTTTGATGTTTTTTTATTCTTTAAGAAAAAACCTATCAATTTTTTTGCTTTTGTGAAGTCCTTTGAAGGGGTTAAGATATTATTAATACTTGAAAAGTTTTCAAAAGTTTTTTTGTCAAATACCCTGTTGGATAGGGCTGCAGTCAAAAGAGCTACAGCGCAACCTAGGAAAAAACCAAAAACCAGTGATAAAGCCAAAGTAAATTTTACATTTGGTCCGGAGGGGTGCAGTGGTGGTAATGCAGTTTCGTAGAATTCTCCAAGTGCTTCTTCATACCCATCAATTAAAGACTTAGTTTCAAATTCTTTAAGCAAAACTTGGTAACGTGTGGTAGCAAAAGAGACAGCCATGTTTAGGTTTTGTAGTTGTCTAGCTTGAGCCGAAGTTTTCTTGGCTTTTTCCTCTAACTTCATAAAACCCGCTACAGTAATTTTTTTGGCTTCTTCTAAGCGAAAAATTTCACCTGAAAGACTTTTCCCAATATATTGAAATTCCTTTTTGAAGTCTCTTTTACCTTTTTCGTCTAAAAAGCGTTTGGAAGGTTTTATCCTTGGAGAGAGGTCTATTATTGCTTCAATAGTGCCTTCGTATTCTTCTTCCATGATGCTGCCAGATTGGATTCTTTCATCAAAGGAGTTCAGTTGTTTAAGAATTTCCTTTTGTTTTTCAATTGAAATCCTAAACTCTCTTAGCCTATTAGACTGTACTGAGAATTCCTGTGTAGATAGTACATTCTGTTCTAGGGCAAATGTCTCTGCCGCTCCTGTTGCTTTCTCCATTTTTAATTTGGCTTCATTTAACTTTCCAGCCAAGTAGGCTAAAGATCTCTCTGATTTGGAAATTTTCATTTTTAAACGCAAATCGAGAAAATCACTCACTACAGTATTTGCGATCAAAGCTGCATCCTTGGGATTAGTTGAATGGACGATTACCTCAAATCCGCCTGTGCTTACATCCGATATTTCTAGCAGTTCGCTTCTGAGCTTTTCTACTATTAATTCTACCTTGTCTGACATGGATAGGGTCTTTGAAATGCTTTCTATCCCAAGGAGTTTTTTTATTTCCATTTTGAAATATTGAATAGAGTATGGAATTATTTCTGGGGTGTTAAATGAACCCTCGAATTCAGGTTTCTCTAAGAGATTCAGTTTTATGACAATCTCTCTCAAAAAGTTTCCACCTGTAATTTGAGTTAGGGTTTCGTCTTTTGTTTCACCTAAAGCAGATTTGCCTAATAGCATTGAAAATTCTTGTGGTAAAATCTGTTGATTATTTTTCTGAAATCCAAAGACTGCGCGGGCAGTGTACATTTTTGGTTCTTTGATTGCTTGCTGACCGCCTAAAAACATGCAAACAATTATAGAAACTAGCACCCACCTCTTTCCCCTCCAGATTGAAAAAAATAACCGCCGTAGATCTATCTCGTCATCATTATCAATCCCAGAAAGTTTTTTGCTGATTTGTGTCATATGCGCAGTTTTTTACAAATTGAATATCTAATTAATTTTAAGAATAAAGACCAAATAATTTACGCCTTTGTGCCCGTACCATAGAACTTCATCGAAGTACAGGTGGTCAGAAAAAATTAAGTTTTGTTTAAAAGGCTTTCGCTATCAGAATTACTCTGAGTTATGCTTATGCATTGTTACATCCTTTTGAAATTGCTTCCGCTCTATCAATATATCGCATATTTCTCTTATACATCCCTCACCACCTTTTTTTTCAGTAATGAAATCACACGCAGCTATAAAACTAGGATGACTATCCCTTACGGCCACTTTGAAACCCACAAAATCAAGTGCCGGGATATCATTAAGATCATTACCCAAATAGAGTGCTTGATCCGCATTGAAACTACGTTCAGCCAAGATATTTGCGATCAGGACCCCTTTATCATCTACTCCGGTAAAGTATAATAAATTTAGTTTCTCGCAGCGTTTTTGAACAGATATGTTTTTTTCTGAAGATACAACTACCAATTCAATATCAGTTTTCGCAAGCTGAGCCGTTCCAATACTGTCATATTTATTACATCTTACACTTTCTCTTCCTACTTCGTCTGTGTAAACGCAGTTATCCGTGAACACTCCATCAAAGTCTGAAATGATAATCTTTATCTTCTTTGCCTCAAAATGATTTAATTCGTTTACTAACTTCATTTAGAAAATTTAAACTCACTTTAGATAAAACTATTAGTTGACATACATACCTTATCAAGCTCCCATTACAAGACATTAAAGAAACTTTTAAGCCATACAATAATATTTTCGTTCCACTTTCGATTCACGTATCCAAGACCTTGTAAGACCTACCTTCCACCAAAAATATGCTCTTCTTAATGGGCGGAAATGGGCGTTCAAAATATCGACCAAAAGTATTCATAACTCTTCTTCAGACCTAAATCTAAGGGAATTTTTGCAGACCAACCAATCTCCTTGATTAAATTGATATCCATTAGCTTCCTTGGAGGTCCGTCTGGCCGAGTAGTATCAAACATGAGACGCCCTTCATACCCGACGACATCTTTAACTAATTCAGCAAGCTCTCTGATGGTAAAATCTGTCCCAGATCCAACGTTGATGTGAGACAGCATTGGCTGTGTATGCGCTTCAAATATATCTTGATCAAGATTTTGCACCAAGAGGCTTGCCTCTGCCATGTCGTCTACATATAGGAACTCGCGTTTCGGCCTTCCAGTTCCCCAAATGACAACTTCTTCCAAATTATTTTCTTTCGCCTCATGAAAACGTCGAATGAGTGCTGGCACCACATGACTGTTTTCTGGGTGATAGTTATCTCCTGGTCCGTATAGGTTTGTTGGCATCACAGACCGATAGTCTCTTCCATACTGACGATTATAGCTCTCACACATCTTAATGCCTGCAATCTTCGCGATGGCATAGGGTTCATTCGTTGGCTCAAGGATACCAGTCAGGATTGCATCTTCCCGCATGGGCTGTCGAACCTGTCGTGGGTAAATACAGGAAGAGCCTAGGAACAAGAGCTTTTGAACATCAATAAGATGCGCTGCGTGGATTACGTTGTTTTGGATTTGCAGATTCTGATAAATGAACTCGGCAGGATATGTACTATTTGCGTGAATGCCACCAACCTTTGCAGCAGCTAGAATAACCTCATCAGGTCTTTCTGATTTCAAAAAATTGAGAACGTCTGTCTGATTGCACAAATCCAATTCTTTGCGTGTTTTCGTAATGACTTGTACATAAGACTGCTGTTGTAACTGCCTGCAAATAGCCCTGCCCACCATCCCGTTATGACCTGCTACAAAGATCTTTTTCATTAAACTGGCCTAGCTTTCAAAAGAAACAGGAAGTTCAAGATCATGCTCCTTGAGGAGTGCCAAGCGACGCGCAGCCTTATGGTCTTCTTCCACCATTTCTTTGCACATTTCTTGCGCCGTAATTTCAGGCTCCCACCCCAGTTCAGCTTTAGCCTTAGACGGATCTCCAAGGAGCGTTTCGACTTCTGTAGGTCTAAAATAACGCTGATCAATTTTTACAATCTCTTGTCCAACTAATATCTTAGGAGCTAAGTCCCCGGAGACGCCAGTTACGATGCCAACTTCATCCGTACCCGAACCTTTGAACTCAATATCGATCCCAAGTGCATTTGCAGTCCACGTTATGAACTCTCTGACCGAGTATTGTTTACCTGTCGCAATAACATAATCGCGTGCTTCATCTTGCTGCAGCATCATCCATTGCATGCGGGCATAGTCTTTTGCATGCCCCCAGTCGCGCAACGCATCAATATTACCCATATGCAGGCAGATCTCTAAACCCAATGCTATATTCGCCAGGCCACGTGTAATCTTACGTGTTACAAAAGTTTCTCCTCTGCGCGGGCTTTCATGGTTAAACAGGATTCCATTACAGGCATATATTCCGTATGCCTCACGATAGTTTACGCAGATCCAGTAAGAATAGATTTTAGCCACGGCATAGGGAGAGCGTGGATAAAATGGTGTCGTTTCTTTTTGTGGTGTTTCTTGCACCAAGCCATAAAGCTCTGACGTGGAAGCCTGATAAAACTTCGTTGTTTTTTCTAATTTCAACAATCGAATTGCTTCTAGCAATCGCAGTGTTCCAAGTGCATCGACGTCAGCGGTGTACTCAGGACTTTCAAAACTCACCGCAACGTGCGACTGAGCCCCCAGGTTATACACTTCGTCAGGCTTAATATCTCGCAGGACACGGGTCAAATTAGATGTATCGGATAAGTCACCGTAGTGAAGCTTGAAGCGACTATTTTTTACGTAGGGATCTTGATAGATGTGATCTATACGTTGCGTGTTAAAAAGAGATGAGCGACGCTTAATCCCATGCACCTCGTACCCTTTTTCTAGCAGAAACTCAGCAAGGTAAGATCCGTCCTGACCAGTAATGCCTGTAATTAATGCGCGCTTCATAAACTCTTCCTTTTATTTTCTAGCATAGACATCTTCGTATCGAATGATATCGTCTTCACCTAAATAAGTTCCGATTTGAACTTCGATAATAACCATTGGCAGCTTACCAGGATTTTCCATACGATGTTTGGCTCCCAATGGCACGTAGACTGACTCACCTTCGGTCACCAGTTTGACCTCTTTATCGATAGTAACTTTTGCGGTGCCTTCGACCACAATCCAGTGTTCTGATCGATGTGTGTGGCTTTGCAAACTCAGTGCTGAACCAGGCTTTACACAGATGCGCTTCACTTGGAAACAATCTCCTAATGCCAGACTTTCAAACCAGCCCCAGGGGCGGTGATTTTTGGGAAAAATCTCAGCTTGATCAAAATCTTTAGTCTTAAGCAGTTCCACAGCCTTTTTGACGTCCTGTGCACGGTCTTTGTGGATCACGAGGACCGCATCATGCATGGCAATCGCCAAGATGTTATCCAAACCTATGCCAACTATTAGTTGGCTGCTAGTTTCAGAACGCAATAGGCTGTTCACACACTCTATTGCATAAGCAGTTTCTGAGGTCACATTTCCGGATTGATCTGGATTACTTTCTGACCAAACAGCGTCCCATCCTCCGAGGTCAGACCACTTTGAAGTATAAGGGACAGTGACCAAGTTCTTCGCTTTCTCCATAATGGCATAGTCGATACTGATGTCCTCAAGCATGGACCAATGCTCCGCTGAGAGCCGAAGAAATCCCAAATCTGGAGAGGCGTGATCAACCGCTTGTGATACCCAATCCAACGTTTCTGGAGCACATTTCTCAAACGCATTAATCATATCTTGGGCGCAGAACAAAAAGATCCCAGCGTTCCAAAGAAAGTTGCCAGCAGCTAGCATTTGCTCAGCATGCTTCAGATCAGGCTTTTCAACAAAGTTCACAAGATCTGACGTTCCAGTAGCATCAAGAGTATCTTTTGCTAATTCTAGATACCCATACCCCGTTTCTGGATGTGTTGGCTTGATGCCAAAGGTCACCATCTTGCCACTTTGAACATGTGATAAGCCAACTAAAATTGCTTCATGAAAGTCACGCGTCTCAGGAATCACATGATCAGAAGGAGCAACCAGTAAAACTGCATCCTCATCTTTTGAACGTGCGAATATACTAGCTGCTAATATTGCAGCTGCTGTATTTTTTGATTCCGGTTCAATCAAAATTGGACCAGGGTCAATGCCAATTTCCTGTAATTGTTCCCCAATTATGAAACGGAAATCAGCGTTTGTCAGAGTAATATGCGGAGCGAATTCAATAACATCGGATGATATCAGCCGGTTTGCACTATTTTGAAACAAAGTTTTGTCGCCAACTAGCTTTGAAAATTGTTTTGGATACGATTTCCGCGATAATGGCCAGAGGCGTTTTCCAGAACCACCAGCCAACAAGATAGGAATCACATTGGGCGTCACCATACTAATACCGCGATAACAACTAATGAAATCAATTCCAATATATAATTATTTATAATCATTGGTGCACACTAAGTTTGTTTATTATCATTTTAGGTTACTAACATTTCTTTACCTGCAAGCGTTCTAGTAGCATCCTTGACCTGAATGAACTCTACTGATCCAAACGCCAAACACAGGTTACTTTTTCTGATCTCGCACAAAAAGGAGTTTTTCACAGAGTTCAAATCCAATGCCTTATCAGATACAACAGCATTTATTATTTCATCGTCAGATTCCTTCGTGCATTGTGCCAAATATATATTGGGGAACGTTTTCAAGATGTGAAAAATAAGGTTGCCACTTAAAGACAATTTCTGACCAATCTTTGGTGCGACCAGCAAAAATTTTTTCGCACGATCCTTTATACTTAAAAATTTCAATTTAAATCTATTTCGCGGCGTTTGATACTGAATAATATCTTGGGTGTAGTAATTAATCAAAGGGAATGATCTCCGATCTAAAGTAGTGACAGATAAAACGCGTCTTTCGTTAGCATAGCAAAAAAATGAATCCCACAATACATAAGAATTTCCATCTGATTTCGAATAAGATACCACTCCCATCTCTGCAGAACCATACTCTATAACAACGGGAGCGTTGAAAGCTTTTTGGATACAATCGACCTCCTCTTTTGACACACTCTCAGCAGTAACGATTATCGCTTTTAAGCTCAAGGAGCTTGGCACTTCAACTGCGTTATCTAAGATATATCGCGATATTTTAAAAATACATGAAGTATATCCGATAAGTACCCTCGGACTAAAATTTACTATTTGCTGATAGTATAATTCGAGATTTGTGACACTCATAGTATATGCATTGAGTCTCTTGGTATTAATTAAATTATCTTTAATGCTCCTAAGAAAATTTCGTAAAGCACCTTTAATAACGCTGCCAAACAAATGGGAATGGCCCCAAAGCAAGACTGTTTTATCCAAAGGCTGTACGTTCCACCATCCGCGTGCCGCATATAAATTCCCATAATTTTGATCTAATTGGTTCTGCTCGTATGGAAATAGAGTTGGATTTCCAGTACTTCCACCCGTTGATATTGTACTGTATTTTCTGTCAATTTTGAATATAAGGTCACGATGTTCGTTTATAGTTTCTTTAGAGAGTTTTGGAAACTCCTTTAGCTCGTCTAAAGACATTAGCTTGTTTGGTAATTGATGTTTTCTTGACCAATAACGGTAAAAAGGAATGTCTGCTTTTACTTCGGACCAAATCTTATTAAACTTTGCCAACTGATACTGATGTATGAATTCATCTGAATAATTTGATGCATAGAGATGCGACATTTCATGAATTATTTTCAAACGACGTTTATAAACGCTTTTAAAAATATAACTCTTCAATATTTTCGCCTGTCTATTCTGCGTTGAGGATCAAATTATTTTTCAACGCCTCATTTCAAACCCAATGGTGTGGTAGGAAGCTCTTTCAAAATTAGTTCATGTGGCCGCGACTTTGGAGATATTATTATTATTATTATTGTGAGAAAGATGCAAATGAAATAAAGTTTCACGGTGTTATTATTCACATACCAAACTTCCAAAGCTCCTTTGTGAGGCCCTATTATATTGGCATAATTAATTTTCACGGTATCGAGGTTACTCAAAAGTTTCTGTTCACCACGAAATTGAATAGACCCAACACCAGGCCTAGGTCGAACAGTAATTAAAACTTCCTGAGTAGACATGAGGTAAGCGTTAAAGGTTTCATCGGTTAGAGGACGCGGACCAATGAAGCCAGATGCCCCAGTAATCATAATCTTCATTTTCGAAAAAACTCCAATATCTTTGAAGGATATTTCGACAGAACCATAAATGGGTTTGAGTAGATATTATTCTGTTTCAATGCTTTGAGCACTTCGACATTTAGTTTTAAAGAAGCCAAAAATCCACTTGTGCTTGCTCCACCAATTTGCATTAGAACTAATGTTTTGGCCCAGTAAATTGACTTATATTTTTCCTTTTTAACCAACCTACATAGAAACTCATAATCAGCTGCTATTTTATATTCTATTTTAAATAATCCAATTTCGTCATAGACTGATTTATGAATAAAGATCGCTGGATGGGCGGGCATTTTACCCCAAGACAAATTTCTTAATGATAATTGTGATGACTTATACCTCCTCACAATTTTAGAAGGACTTTTTGGAAGAAAATGTTCAACATCTCCATAAACGATATCTATATCTTTATTTTCATTAAATTTTTGCATAATCTTCTCTATTACTTCATTGTCAGCATACATATCATCTGAGTGCAGAAACGCAATTATTTGACCGCTTGCTTGTGCTATGCCTTTGTTGATTGCGTCATAAATACCTTCGTCATCTTCACAAATCAAAACATCATTTTTCCCAATAAAGGGCTTTACGATGGGAAGTGTTTGATCAGACGAATTACCATCAATTACTACGATTTGGATGTTTTTATATGACTGTTGTCTTATGCTGGATAAACACCGCGCAATGGTGGTCGCGCGATTGTAAGTTGCAACTATTATCGATATCTGCATAGCTTCTTCTCAAACTAGATTTCGTATATAAATTTAAATGGGATGTCAGTTAAACACGGTATAATATTTGGTCATTTAATACCAACACATCCATACTTGTTCTTAAAAAGCATTCCAGAGCTTCGGTTGGCTTACACACAACAGGTTCGTTTTCGTTAAATGA